>JBCCEO010000923.1:0-2838 GCA_039030255.1 Planctomycetota bacterium
GGACGGTTGTCCGAGTTTCGCATGCCCGGCTGTGTAAGCCGGGCTTTTAGGCTGCTGCTGGTGAAATGGAAGGATGAGAATGCATATCAATGGGACTCTTGGGAAATACCTGATGCATCTACTGATACTTTTTTTGCCGGTCAGTTCAGTAGCACTTGCTCAAGGGCGACACCAGCCCGAGATGGAGATCGTCAATAATTTTGACCTAGACAAGAATGGCTGGCTAAACTCAACAGAACGAGCAAAGGCTCGGCAGTGGTTGAATTCTAGTCGAAGAATTCGACGATCGGAGGTAAACCAATCTATTCCGACGGGGCTGAGAATTCTACCCAGCAATGTTAAACACTACCGACCTGAAATGTCACTCTACGATCCGTCCGTGCTGAGGACAATCTTTTTGTATTTTGAGAATCCAGACTGGGAATACGAACTTGAAGACTTCAAACCTACTGATGTCGAAGTTCCATGCCGGATGGTTGTCGATGGAAGTGAATACTCGGGTGTCGGCGTGAGTTTTCGCGGAGCTTCATCTTACGCATTTGTTTCCGCAGGGATGAAACGCTCACTCAATCTGTCTGTTGATTGTTTAGACCAAGAGCAACGGCTCTATGGCTATAAGACACTCAATCACTTAAATTGCAACGACGATCCCAGCATGATGAGCTCATTCCTGTACTCGCAGATTGCTGGGGCCAAAATGGCCGTACCGAAGGTCAATTTCGTGCGAGTTGTAATTAATGGCCAATGTTGGGGAATCTATGCAAACGCTCAGCAATTCAACAAAGACTTCTTGCAAGAAAACTATGGTACGACAAAGGGGGCTCGCTGGAAGGTTACGGGCAACAAACGCGGCGATGGCGGTTTGCGCTACTTCGGAGAAGACACGTCGGAGTATCGAAGGCACTTCGAGATTAAGTCCAAAGATGAAGGAGATTCTTGGGAACGTCTCGTGTCACTCTGTAGGGTCTTGAATGAAACCCCAGTGGCGTCACTTCATACCGAAATGAGCAAGGTGTTAGATCTCGAGGCTACCCTTTGGTTTCTGGCTGTAGATGTAGCACTCGTAAATCGAGATGGTTATTGGACACGCGCAAGCGACTATAGCATTTTTGAAGATGAAAACGGCAGGTTTCATTTTGTACCTCATGATATGAACGAAGCCTTTTCCGGCGAAAGCGGAGGCAATGCAGCGGGAAGAGGAAACGGGAAGGGCGCGAACATAACGAAGAATGGCCTCCGAGTTTCTGACCCCATGGCAGACAAATTGCGCTCGGGTCGTCAAAAGCCAAGTGGAGGAAAGAAAGCGCGGGGAGGAGGACCGGGAGGAGCTACGCTTGACCCGCTAGTCGGCTTAGACAATAGCAGGACACCGCTTCGTAGTCGACTATTGCAAAACCCAGTGTTGCGCGAGAAGTACACCCAGTACATTCAGGAAATTGCCGCCAAGCACCTCAGCTGGGAAGTTATCGGTCCAAAAATCATTGCCGCACGCAAGCTGATTCAAGAGGATGTTCAAGCGGATGCGCGCAAGCTCATGAGCTACGAAAAATTCTTGCAGGCCACGGATCCGAATGCCGGAAGCTTGAAGGAATTCTGCGAAACTCGCTCAGCCTACCTACGAAAATACTAGCCGGTCGACAATGGCCGCCGATTGAGCGACTGGAATTCATTTGCCATGATGACGCACCAGTGTGGTATGCACAGCTACGATAAAAGGCGATTGAAAGCGACGCCGACGGAGAAGTATTTCCGTGAAAATCGAGTTGGCCGCGCGGTAACAAAAATGGACGACCAACTCGCTGCAGTTGAAACGCCGCTAAGCGACTGGCTTCGTCGCCTCGATATAGGCAGACAGAACGTAATCCTCAATCGCAGTACCTGGCGCCCATTTTCGAATAAACTCCTTACTGCCGTCTTTCGGTGTAATCGTAATCGATTCGAACCCGGATTCTTCAAGCATCGACTCAACTTCCGAAATTAGCGACGCTCCGGCCATACAGCCCGTCAACAAAGTCATGTCACTTTGCTGTTCTTCGGGTAATTCTGCACTGGCCACAATGTCCGAAATCGCCAATCGTCCGCCGGGTTTCAATGCTCGGTAGGCTTCCCTAAAAACGCGCGATTTGTCAGGCGACAGGTTAATGACGCAGTTCGAAATAATGACGTCGATGAGATCATCGGCTACGGGCAGGTTTTCGATTTCTCCTAGACGAAACTCCACGTTCTCTACGCCCAACTTTTCAGCGTTGTCTCTTGCTTTGCTGACCATGTCGGGTGTCATGTCTACCCCGAAGACTGCGCCAGATTCTCCAACTTCCTTCAAAGCCAGGAAGCAATCAAATCCACCGCCACTGCCCAAATCTAGTACTACTTCGCCCGGTTTCAATGATGCGATAGCCCTTGGGTTTCCGCAACCCAGCCCCATGTTTGCTCCATCAGGAACGTGATCCACATCTACCTTGGAATAGCCAAGCTCCAAGGAGGTCGCTTTGGCATCCCCCTCGGTACAGCACGAAGTACTGCAACAATCCGCCGCTTCAGATGTAGCGACTTTGCCGTAGTGCTCACGTACCGCCTGTCGAATTTCGTCTTTCGTTTTTCGGCTCATATCATCCCTCCAAATTGAGTTTTAAATGTTCTACTGATAGAGACGACCAGAGAGTCAAAAAGACGCAAAGAATGAATTCGAATATGCTCCTCAGTCCCCGATGACCTGGAAGACCGATATTGGTTTCGTCCAGATTCGGTTCCTGGTGCATCCTTGGCCATGCAGAAGCTCATCGGGGTCACGGCTGCGAACAAATTCGTCTCTTTAGAAAGCCGATAGCTGAACAGACC
>JBCCEO010000924.1:0-2835 GCA_039030255.1 Planctomycetota bacterium
GAACTTTCCAGGCACCTCTATCGACAGGCAAAGGCCAAAACCGCCGAAGTGAAACTTGTCGAAGTTACGAACGCTGGGCACGGATTCAAGGCGGTCAAAGGCTCTAAGGCTGCACCTCCGATGACGTGGAACGAGGCTCAAAAACTGGTTGTCCAGCAGGTTATTGAATGGATGAACCAGGAATGATCTTGATAGCAAGACCCGTAGCGAAAGTCGTCAAGACTTTGGCCCGGAGCATTGCAAAAACAGCCGAAACTCTTGACGGTTTGTCGATTTAGTGCGATATCGTAACCCGACGCGTCAGCTAACGCGTCGGGTTTCGATTAAATCAACAAGCCGTTGACGAGTTCCGCTATAGGATCCATTTTCCGGGCCGCTCCACAACTAAGAATATCATCACCATGAAACCTCTGCTCACATTCTCGATCGTCTGTTGGTCGGTGATTATTGCCACCGTCGCTCAGGCAGAACGCCCGAACATTATCATGTTCCTGATTGACGATCAGAATCCTTCGAGCATCGCCGCATTCGGTGGCGATACCTACACTCCCAATCTCGATCGCATGGCCGAGGAAGGAATGAAGTTTACTCGAGCTTATGTCAGTAGCTCGGTTTGTACGCCATCTCGATACAGCTTTCTGACAGGCCGCTTTGCGGGGAGCTCGCATAGTAAACGCTACGTCGACGCGGTCGGCGGCAAAGAGAATCAGGGGCTTCCCAGTTTCAATGTTGCCTTGGAACGGGACAACATGAACGTTGGCAATGTTCTTCGTGAAGCGGGTTACACCACCGGATTCGTTGGGAAATTTCACCTTACGTCGGAGCTGGATTTTCCCGAATTCTACGAAGGTAAAAACAAATGGATCGACATTCCCAAGGACGCATCACCAGGGCCTGACACTACGGCTCAGTTTAGACACAACGAACGTTGGATGCGACGCTATCTGGAGGGGTTGGGATTTTCGTGGGCAAAGAATGTTTATCGTGAGAACATCCACTCGCCCTATTCCTCGCACAACCCAGAGTGGACAACCGCAGCAGCGCTGGAGTTCATTCAAGAGAACCAAGGCGGTCCGTTCTATCTCCATCTTTGTAGTACCTTGTTGCATGGCCCAGACAAGTCCTGGCGAAAGAGCATGGATCATCCGCTTGTCACGGGCGAAGGAGAAATTCGAAGTCTTCCTGAAGTCATGACGCCCCGAGACGAGCTACTCAAGACGATCGCTGAGAAAGGCTTTGATCCCGAAAGCCATGTCGCTGGCGAGGCGTGGATTGACGACTCTGTTGGTGCGATTTTCCGAAAGCTCAAAGAGCTGGGAATCGATGACAATACGTTGGTGATCTTCGCGCCGGATCATGGTCGCGATGGCAAGGCATCCGTCTTTTCCCACGGCGGCTGCCAAATACCAATGATCATGCGCTGGCCAAAAGGGATTCCCGCTGGTCAAGTATGTCACGAACTCGTTCAGAATATCGACCTCGTACCCACTTTCTTCGAACTGGGTAAAGCGGAGAAGCCGGAGTCCTATCGGATTGATGGACAGAGTCTTACTCCTCTATTCGAAAGCGGCAAAGTTGAAGATTGGCGAAGTCATCTTTACCTAGAAATGGGCGCTGCACGGGCAACCGCCACGAAAGACTGGTCTTACATTGCCGTGCGGTATACCCAAGAGCAGATCGCTGCCATCAAGAAAGCGAAGCCGGAAAACTTGCCGCGCGCCATGTCTTACATTGGCCGTCTGGGCATCGGAGTTCGAGGAGCGGATCGCCCGGGCTTTTTCGAGGAAGATCAACTCTATAACTTGAAGAGCGATCCGCAAGAAATGAACAACTTGGCCTACGATGATGATTATGCCTCTCGCATGGAAAAGATGCGAACGCTCATGCTGCAAAATATTGAGTCGATTGGTCGTCCCTTTGGCGACTTCCTTCCTGGAGGAAATGCAGCTGCACCCGGACAAATCGACAAGCAGATCAGAATCGTGAAGCAGCTCGAAATCAAAGGCAAAAAGGTAACGGTGCCTGATTCGTTGGGGAGCGACGCTGGAGATACGGATGAACCAGCCTCAAAAGACAAAGCGAACAAGAAAGTAAAGCGCAAAGCCCGCAAGAAAGCTCGGCAGGAAGCCAAGCCCAACCGGCCTGAAGAATCGGGTAAGTAGTCCGGCGCTGATTCAGCATGCTCATTTTGCGGAGATGGCCCCGGATTTATTCACATGAAAACATCGCAGGTTCGCACGATAAGCCCAGCTGCACTTTTCTGCTGCTGTATGTTTGGGCATGTCTTTGTACAAAGCAACAGCAAGGGGCCGAGTAGCTCCGTCATTGTCGGTGTTTCAAAAGTGTTGACGCTACCAGCGAAGTTCTACAGTCGAGTGAATTCTTGCGTGAGCTTCACACAGATTCCAAGTTGAGAGTTTTCTTCGTCGGAATCTCCAACGAAACCGTCCGGGGGTTATGGAGTGAAAACGTCCTGCGATAAAGAAGGGCGAATCAAGGTGATTGGCTTCACGGAACGGATCCCTGAGCCGAAACCGCTGGGAGAAGAGATGCTCTCGATGACACCGGCGAAACTCTTCCGGATTGTCGATGCCGACGAAGATAATCAAGTTGGCTACGGTGAATTCAGTCAGTCGGTCTACCATTCGCCAAAACACGGACCTGACCATTCCCGGAAAGCCGATCGCGACAGTGACGGCACCCTGACCGCAAACGATTTTCACAAGCCGCTTGCAAGCGTGTCATGGTGGAAACTCTCAAGGAAACGAATACAACGTCCGAATATTTTCAAAACGTGGTTCGTATTGGAGAGGTGGAGATGCCCACGCAAGCGCC
>JBCCEO010000925.1:0-2821 GCA_039030255.1 Planctomycetota bacterium
CGATATAAAGATCGGGAACAACGATCGGGAATCACCCGGCTGGAATTGGTTCTTAAGGGGCGTTTTTCCGATCGGCGTTCTATTTGTACTGGTAAGCCTTCGCTCTTGGCAGGGGGGCAAAAAACCGTTCCGGTCGAATTCGCATTTTTGCAGCATCAATCCTGGTGCCAAGCTCGAGCAGATTTCCATTTGGGATCAATATTGCGCTGCCTAAAACGCTTGGACCATTGGGTTACCACTTGCGAGCGAAACCATGGTTGGCAGCCAACGAGAACTGCTGAATCATAACTTCCGACTTCACTCCGGGCTCCAGCTCAACACCACTTGCCGTGTCCACGCCGTCGCAGCGCGTTTCAAGGATTCCGTCATAGACGTTTTTGGCCGTCAATCCGCCGGCAAGTATCAACGGAATTCCTGCTAAGACGTCAGGCCGCGGCTCCAGCAAATCCCAACGTGCTTGCTTCCCAGTTCCTCCTCCTTCGGCCGGAGCGTAAGCATCTACCAGGAACGCACGCAGGCGATCTCCAATCTCGGGTGAATCTGCCGCAGCCGCACGCCAAGCCTCGCAAAGCTCTGATTCCTCGGTACGCCCTGACCAAGAAACCGCTTTGATTACATCCAAGTCACCGCAGCGTTCCGCCACCTCGGGGAGTTCACTTCCGTGGAATTGCACACAATCTGGCTTCAGTCGCGTTAGCAGATTTCCTAACTCAATGGTTGAAGCGTTCCGTAGTACCACGACACGGTAGAGATCCAGTTCGCCGGCTGCTTCCAGCAATTTGCAAGCCGCGTCCGGCTCAACGTATCGCGGACTTGTGGGAACGAGGTTAATTCCAACAGCCTGAACATTACTTCGCGCCAGGATCTCAAGGTCTTCGATCTTGGTGACTCCGCAAACTTTGGTAAAAGGAATTTCAAACTCTGCCATCAACTACAACTTAAAAGAGGACTTCGAAAACATGCCGATTTTCCTGACTCGGTACTTCGCGACTCGACCTCAGCAACACGAAATCGAATTGCTGCTATTGCATCTACCAGCGATCCGCCTGCTGGAGTAATTGATTTCCCTCGATGATTTTGCGAAGTGGCTGGCGAGATAGTCGCGCCATTGGTTGCCGCGACCCCACTTACACAATGGCTGCATTTAAATGCAGCAACAATTCAGCCTGCCAACGACACTTCAATCTGGAATGTGCTGTCCTGCCGAGTCTGCTGTTAAGGTTGACCGGTTATTCGGACGATAACGATTTTGCGGTGTCTTCTTATGCTATTGCACCGAACCGATTGTGGAAGGGGGCTCAAGGTGGGCGGCAAAGATCATCACAAAGGTGGTGCTCATAATTTGATTCAAAGTTCGCTTTGGTGTGGAACAGTATTTGGGCTATCCGTGTTGATAGTCAGTCTCAATATCTTTCCACCTTCTAATGTCGAATACGACGTCAATACAAAGATCCTAGTCGCCTCTACCCAGCTTCCTTGGATTGAAGATGCGGTCACTGAGGAGAGTTCCGAAATCTACGACTCCGCACCTCAGATTCACTTGGAAAGCATGGAGGATCTGAAAGTTGCGGACGGCCTGGAGCTGCGTGGCCAACAGTCCCAAGAGTACCGTCAAGTTGCACTTAAATCGATTTGGTCTCAGCGCTGGACCGAAGAGCGTCATGAGGCCTGGATCGCAGACCTGACCCAGCCAAATGCTCAGCAGATTGATCAGACCGAATATGCTCGAGAATTGCGTCTAGCGAATTGGGAAGTCACCGCGGCTCGCCATTATCTGGACCGTGAAACTTATCTCTCCCAACCGTCTCCAAGCTCATCTTCGATGCCGAATATGGTCTTGGCGTCCGAGTCGGGTAGCACCAAGGGTGGGTTCGCGTCCTTCCAAAAGCCCGCCAAAAACGTGATATTCGAGCTGGAACACAATCTGCAATCCAAAGTCAGCACCCAACAGCTAGCACATGATTCTTGGCAGCAACAGCTCGAGAACTCGCGAGCTTTTTACCAGATCGTTGAAACACCAAAGGTGTCACTTCGCATTGCGGTCATCCCAACTCTCATTTTGGTGAGTATTTTTTCGATCGGTATATTCTCTGGTGCTTCCGCGAGCCTTCTGCATCATCGAATCCAGTCTGGCGGGAGCTACTCACCCAAAATCGTTGCGCAACAGCTGGTGCGACTTGGACTGCCACTAGTTGGACAAGTTGAAGTCAGCGATCCGTTGCAGAACGACCTCAAGGCCTCAAACATCCTGGGGCGACTATTTCAACAGTTCTTGCGGTTATGCATTCAAAACTTAACCAAGATTGGCGAGTGGATTCTCGCATTTTGGGTTTTGCTTTTGCTTTGCCGTTTGCTAACAGATGAGCTGTGGCGACAACTTGTTCTCCAACAGCCGTTGGTTGCGCTTTCCCAGTTGTTCATTGGCCTGCCCTAACTCGTCAATTCATTGACAATGTCGGATCAAATAATGTACGAAGAAATCTTTAGCTCTCCTGCTCGTCCATTTCGCGCTACGCCTGATGCTAAGTTCTACTACTCGCACAGCAACATTGAGGACGCGCGCATCTCGACACGACGAGCTGTCGAGCGTGGCGAAGGCCCTACTCTGATTCTCGGTGGCGCCGGATTGGGCAAAAGCATCCTTGCGGATGTATTGCGTGGAGACTTAGAGGCCGAGTTCGATATCGTCCGTTTGCATGCCGCCCAACTCTGCTCCAGAATGGCTTTACTGCAAGGAATTCTCTTCGAGTTGGATTTGCCGTACGCGGATAAAAGCGAAGGCGAGTTGCGGCTGGCAATCCTCGATCGTCTGGAACCGGGC
>JBCCEO010000926.1:0-2821 GCA_039030255.1 Planctomycetota bacterium
AGCAATTTATGAGTGGTGATTCTCCCAGCGATTGGTGGAAGACATTTCATGTCCCCGAAATGGGTGACGTGCTTCTGGAACGTTCCAATGAACAACTTGATCTAACAGTCCAGTTCTTAGCGCGCGAACTTGGTGTCGGCGAGGGTGAGCATGTATTCGATCAGTGCTGTGGCATAGGAAGCCTAAGCATTCCGTTGGCGAAAGCAGGAATCAAAGTCACAGGCTGCGATCAGTTTGAGCCATATATAGAACGCGCAAGACAGGATGCTGCCATTCAGCTTCCTGAACCGTCGTTGACCATATTTCACAGTGCCGATGCATTTTTTTTCAAACCAAAAGAGTCCTGCGACGCTGGCTTCAACTGGTACAGCAGTTTTGGCTATGCACCGGAGGACACGACGAATCAAAAGATGCTGCAACGCGCATTTGATGCTTTGAAACCCGGTGGTCGTTTTGCATTGGATATCCCCCAACTTTCCGAGGCTGCTCCAGGAGTTTAAGCCGGTAATGGTGCAAAAAGGGAGCTCCAAGGGAAAGGTAATTCAAATCACCCGAAGCAGCAAAATTGACTTCCAGCGCGGATTGCTACTGCAATCTTGGCTGTGGGAAATAGAAGGTGAGCCCAAGTTTGAGAAGAAAAGTGCGATGAAATTGTATATGCCCAATCGAATTGCAGAACTACTTGTAGACACCGGGTTTGAATCGTTGCGATTCTTGGGCGACGCCAATAGCAGCCCTTATCAAATAGATAGCTTGCGTCTGATTGTGATTGCGGAGAGACCGGAATGACCACGCCAACTGAAATAGATAAATGTGCTTTCTCGACCGTAAAGCCTAAGACGGCTGAGGAGCTTCGCAGTCGTTTGTACGAGGGAGAATTGTTTCTTTTTGCTGCGACAGTCGAGAGCCTTGAATTTGTCAACGCCGCTCAGGCTGCCATCGAAGAGTCCTTTCAGGCGATTGGAGATGCAAGGCGGGCTCAACAAAAAATGGATGCCGCCGAATTTTTTGCCAAAGCTGGTGAACTGCGCAAAAAAATCTACAAAGAATCGAGCTTTCATAAGCTCATTGCCAAATTGGTGAGCTCGATCGGATTCGCAGATGAAAGAACCGGAGTTGATCCAGCTCGTCTAAGAGTGGTTATGCCGGGTGGACACAAAAATCCAGCTGCGGCGGCAATGTACTATGGTCACCGGGATACGTGGTACGCTAATCCGCAATCTATGTTGACTTGGTGGATTCCGATGCACGAAGTCGATGAATCCAATAGCTTTTGTTTCTTCCCTGAACACTTTGGCCGAGCGGTTTCAAATGATTCGGAAATATTCAATTTTGAAGACTGGGTCTCCAAGGATGAAAAGAAACTTATTGGTTGGCAAGACAAGAGTACGGGCTTGACCGCCAAGTATCCACAGCTGCTGGAGGAACCCGATGGTCTCCAAGTCCCCGTCGAATGTCAGAAAGGCGATATAGTATTGTTTGCAGGACAGCACTTGCATCGCACCTACCGACACAATTGTGAATTGACTCGATTTAGTCTCGATTTTCGAACTGTGGATTTTGTGGACCAGGAGGAAGGCCGCGAGGCCAAAAACACGGACAATCGATCCACGGGTTCTTGGAACAAAAAGTTTCTTCCATTGCAAGATAACAACCTAAGGGTGATCCAGTAGGAAATGAGGGGTGCTTTGAGCAGACCCATGCAAAACGGACTGCAGAGTTTCATCGAACACTTTGATCAAGTTGTCAAGGTCGCGCCTTCTCGCATTGCGGTCGAGTGCAATGGACAGTCAGTTACCTATCTTGAGTTGCAGCGTGCCAGCTTGAGAATCGCAAAGTACATTGAAGATGCGCTCGGTGAACCTGACGACATTATCGGGCTGAATATCTCGAAGTCTCCACGATTTCTCTCCGCAGCAATTGGGTGCTGGAGACAGCGATGCGCCTGGGTCCCCATCGCTTCAAATCTACCGCAAGCCCGGCAACGGTTCGTGCTCGCCGATTGCAATCCACGGCTCGTTTTCACCGATGATCCGAATGAGAAAAGGTTTACTCGCCTTCCCGACGATCTTGGCAGGAGAAACGCAGAAAATGTTGTTTCGCAGAGCTACCATCCAGATGATCTGGCATACGTGATATATACATCCGGCACAACTGGGAATCCGAATGGCGTGGAGGTTACTCATCGCGGGATCATGAACTTGTTGAGCTCTCAGGTGTCTGCGTTCGGATTGGACGCAGATAGCCGAGCGGTTTGGTACTATCCAACCTCCTTTGATGCGAGTGTTTCCGACTGGGGGACAGCATTATATGCCGGCGCAACGTTGTTGTTTGAGAAAGAACTCGATTGCTATTCGGCTAGCGAACTGACGCAATGGTTGAACCAGCGACGTGTCAGCCACGCAGATCTGCCACCCTCATTGCTAAAGCTGCTACCAGAGCCGGACTCGGATAGTAGTCTTAGGACTGTTGTTGTTGGCGGGCAGTCTACAGATCCCGAAACGATTCGTCGCTGGGGTTCACGCATTAAACTAGTCAACGTTTACGGACCAACTGAAGCAACCGTTTGCACTAGCTTGAATATTTGCGTGCCTGAAGAAACGCGTTCTTTGCTTGGCCAGCCGATCCATGGCGTTGAATACCGCGTAGTTGATTCCAGCTTAAAAAACGTGCCTTATGGAGATGCAGGTGAGCTACTGATTTCTGGGCCTTGCTTGGCACGAGGGTATCGCAATCAAATAGACAAAACACGAAGAATGTTTATCGAGGTCGACGGGCAGCGAAGCTATCGAAGCGGGTTTTTCCACCTTATTTCATAACC
>JBCCEO010000927.1:0-2820 GCA_039030255.1 Planctomycetota bacterium
AAGATGGAAATGGAATCGAAGCTAACTAGTAAGGCGGGGTAACGAATCCGCGACGTTGCTTCAACAAGGTTCTATTGTGATCAAATTGTCGTCAACTGGGCGGTCTCAAGCTGGCCGCTGGACATCCTTGCGGAATTTTATTTCTACAAACTGGTCCTGCGTTTGCTCCTGCCAATCTCGCAAAGCTTTTTTTACGCAGCTCATTCACTTACCCTACGGTGTGTGAACAAGTAGCTCGTGATCACTTCGGTAATCATTGTCCGCATACGGTAGTCGTCTTCCGCAATCTTAACTAGCAATTGATCGATGACGACTTCATCATAAGCATCCAGCTGACGCCCAAGGGTGAAGGCCATGAAGCGTTCTGTTAGATTCCTTGCTATGTCCGATTTTCGGCTGACCAAGAGACGCTTGAGTTCTGCTGGGGAGGAGAAACTCTCGCCGCCCGGCAGTACTCCCGCCGAATCGATGGCGAGACCGGCACCGTTCTTCTCTCTCCAGCGTCCCAATGCATCAAAGTTCTCTAAGCCGAATCCGATTGGGTCGAGAACTTTGTGGCAATTTGCGCATGTCGGGTCGGATTGGTGCAACTCCGTACGTTCCCGCAGCGTTAATCCGTCAAAATTCTTTTGCTCAGTGTCGTCCAGTTCAGGCACATCAGGCGGCGGAGGCGGAATACGTTCTCCTAAAATCCGTTCGAGCACCCAGACTCCTCGTTTTACTGGACTGGTGCGGTCAGGAAAGGACGTCGACGCCAGGGTGGCGGGCATCCCAAGGATACCACCGCGATTCGGGTCTTCGAGCTTTATTTGCCGCATCGCAAGTCCCTGCACTTCTCCTTCAAGTCCGTAAAGCTTGGCCAGTGCTTCGTTCAAGAAGGTGTAGTCACCGTCGACAAACCGCAAAACGCTCTGGTTTTCTTGAACGATGCTTTGGAAAAGCATACGTGATTCATTCAGCATTGCCTGCCGCAGGTCGGGCGTTACCTGAGGAAACAACTTCTTGTCAAATACTTGACGTTGCAGTCCACTCACGCCAAGCCACTGGGCTCCGAAGCTATCAAAGAGAGCAGCCGAACGCTCGTGTTCTAGAAGTCTCAACACCTGGGAACTCAATACTTCGGGCTTGTGAAGTAGACCAGCGTCGGCCAGCTTGGACAGTTCGGCATCTGGCGGCGATGACCATAACAGGTAGGAGAGTCGGGAAGCTAGTTGATAATCGTCGAGTGGAACGATCGAATCCGTCGACTCGAGCTCTTGTTGCGGCGTGATGAATAGAAATTGCGGTGAGACGAGTACCGCTTTCCACATCAAGGCTAAAGATGCGGTGTAATCCATCTGGTTTTCGCGTCCCAACTCAAAGATACTCACCAAGACATCCAACTCTGCGTCAGTTGGAGGACGCCGATAGGCATCTCGAGCCAAAGAGAGAGCAACTTGACGTGCAGCATTCCCGTAATCGCTGGTAGCAGAAGGAGCCGCGCCAAACAGTCGATTTTGCACTTCGGTGGGCCGACCGCCTTCTGGCTTAACAATTTGATCTACCAGTTTATTGGCAATGCCAAGGAACAACTCGGATTGGAGCGGGGAGATGGAATTGAGATAGCCTTCGCCGACAACTTCATCGGGTAGGCCGTCCGCGATTGAAGCTTCCACGCCATATAAGTCGTGCAAGGTATTGCCGTATTCGACCTTGCTCAGCCGTCGTATTACGTATGGTCCTGGATCACGTTCAGCCAAATACTTCAGCTTTCCAATCCACTCGCCGAATTGAATCCGTTCCTCTTCCGATGGGATGTCGCCAGCGTCGGCAGGCGGCATGTCGTGTACTTTGACATTCGCGACAGCTTTCTTCCAGTGCAAGAATGATGTTGCGCTCTCCGGACTCCTAAGTGCAGATCGAAGGTTGAGTCCTGCCTCTGGCCGCGGCCCGTGGCAATCGATGCAATATTAATTGATGAAGGGTTCGACCTTCTTGCTTAGGATCCGCTTTGCTTCAATACGGAGTTCTTTCTCCGTTGCGATGCTCGCGTCGGTTTGAACAAATGCGGCTGCGTGCGACGCGAGGCTGGCGCATAGAATCGGTAGCGCGAATCGTCGCCTCAATAAGAGAGCAACGATTTTCAACGTTACCGAAAAAGCAGGTTGGATAATGTCAGCCGCATTCATCGAAGCGCGTTCTCGAGTGCTCGGAGCTAATGTCGCTCGATTCGTATTGTCGCGAGCAGCAACTAAGGCAGCATCTGGTGGCAGTCTGGTCCTAAATCGGGCTCAAGATTGCGTTGTACGCAACGCGTTCCATTATGGCAGAAGTCTCGCAATAAAGGGGCGTTGCCAAACTGGCGACATGGTAATTCGGGATCTCCCTTGGGCATCTGCTCGCTTCATGCTGGTGTTGACTTTCTTCCCAGAATTGACGCAGATCCACATTCCGTTGACGTATCGAGACTAGCTTACTTGCCTGTGTCCCGGGACTGTGTTTGGCGATAGGGAGGCTACTTTTCCGCAGGTCTCCAGTGCCAGCTCATAGCAAAAAAGCTAGTCGAGCGATACGGTGCACCGATACGTCTCGCCTACCAGTCTACTACTGCCGCTCAAGGCGAATTTCTGCGAAAAGTCAGTTCAGAATTCGACGTCGAATAGCGATCACCGGCCAAGAAACGCTTTGCAAAAGAAAGAAGGCACGCGATGTACGCCGACGCCGGTAGTTGCAGCGGGAAACAACACTCGTAGGAGATTAATCATTACGACGAAAAAAGTCAGCGGACGGTGAGGGATTCGAACCCCCGGAACCTCTCAGTTCAATGGTTTTCAAGACCAC
>JBCCEO010000928.1:0-2810 GCA_039030255.1 Planctomycetota bacterium
TCCGAATAAAAGTGTTCTGATACTATTCGCGTTTCTAATCATGAATTGCCCCTTAAAGCGGTTCTATATAAGTTCTTACATGATAGGAGGTTCAGACGCGACTCGCGAGCCTGCTCCACTCCCTCTCAGTTTGCCCTTTCGAGGTCTCAAACTTACCATCCAGATTGCTCAGCTGGCTTGTGTACCAGATCGCCAAATCGACGGTACTATCTAAACGCCCCGAATCTGAGACACTAATGGGTTACTTTTGAGTTTTAATTCGCCGCCAAGTTATGGAGCGATCATTCCATTGACAAAAAGAATCACAATCATCGGCATTGGAGACGACGGGCTTGAAGGACTAACGCAGCAAGCCCTCGAGCATGTCTTGAAAGCAAAGCGAATCTTTGGCCCAAGTTCCTTGCTGGAACGCGTAGCGCAGTCACAAGCGGAACATGAAGCAGAGCATATCGTTCTTTCGCCCGATTTAGATCAGCTTTCTGAGACGGTGAAGAAGGCATTGGATTCAGCGGAAACGGATACGCCCGTTATGTTGGCCAGCGGTGACCCTCTTTTTTATGGAACGACGCGATTCCTTTTTGAGCGACTTGGTAGAGACCGATTCGAAGTCTTCCCCCATGTCAGCAGCATGCAGTTGGCTTTTGCGCGCGTAAAGGAAAGCTGGGATGATGCTTACCTTACGAATCTCGCAACGCAAACGATCGACAGAGTCGTCGATCGCATTCGCATCGCTGAAAAAGTCGGAGTATTCACCTCGCTGAATTGCACGCCCAAAGATCTTGCAAGTGCCTTGCTGGAACATGGCATCGATTACTTCAATGCCTATGTTTGTGAGAACCTTGGCTCCAAAGATGAATGTGTCACTCGCGGCAGTTTGGAGCAGATCGCCAATCAAGAATTTGCAAACCTAAATGTGATGATCCTGGTTCGGCTGCCCGATATTCCTGATCGCCCAGCGCGGATGGAGGGTCGCAAAGTATTCGGCAACCCTGACGATTGCTTTTTGCAGAGTCAGCCAAAACGCGGCTTGTTGACGCAATGTGAAGTTCGTGTGTTAGCACTTTCCGAAATGGACCTTGGTCCGAACAGCATTGCTTGGGACGTTGGAGCAGGAAGTGGATCCGTTGCGATTGAAGCCGCACAACTTTCCCCCGGAGGGCATGTCTACGGCATCGAAATGGACGTTGAGGACTACAACCTCTTGATTGAGAATTCGCGGACCTTCGGTGTCAACAATTTGACTCCGGTTCTGGGAGAAGCTCCCAAGGCATGGGAGCAATTGCCTGATCCGAATGCCATATTCATCGGCGGAACCGGACGTGGTGTGTTACAAATCGTCCAGTCAGCTTGGCCGAGACTGAAAGCCAAAGGAAGCCTAGTGGTGCAGCTGGCTAGTATCGACAATGTATCGTCGCTTGTGGAAGACTTACGGAAGCTAGGCACGGATCCACAAGTGTTGATGATCAACCTAGCGCGCAGTCAACAGCAACTCGATGCGTTAAGACTTGAATCTGCGAACCCAGCGTTTCTGGTAACCGCCAAAAAAGAAGAGAGTTAGTGGCGAAACGCGGCTGTCGTTAAATTGACCTTTTCCTGAATTCCATCTGCAACAAGATTTTCCCACCGTGAATGAGCAACTAGATGTAATTGCTGTTGGCGCACACCCGGACGACGTTGAAATAGCATGTGGTGGCACACTGGCTAAACTTGCCAGTCAGGGCTATCGAGTTGGCATCATCGACTTGACCAACGGCGAGCCAACGCCTCGCTGTGACGATCCGGCCATACGTCTTGCGGAAGCCCAAGCGGCAGCAGAAAAGCTCGGCGTGCAAAAACGCAAGATCCTGACACTTCCAAACCGCAAGCTCTTCGACTGCTTTGAGGCGCGGCTAATGCTCGCAACAGAATTCAGACGATTTCGACCGCGGATTGTAATCGGCTTTGGCAACAAGACTCCCATGGCTTCGCCGGATCACTACCAAGCCATGCAGATTACCGATGCAGCGGTTTTCTATTCGCGATTGACCAAATGGGACGAACACTTTGAGGGCTTGCCGGTACACACGATCGAGCGTCAGCTTTATTTTTATCTTGGCTACGAGCCCATTCGCTCGCCAGAGTTTGGTGGCAATATTACCGTCGATATTTCGGATTTCTTGGAAACGAAGCTGGAATCTGTGCTGTGCTACAAGACGCAGTTTCCACCTGAGAAGAAAAGAGTGTTGGATCGAGTTCGCGGCATTGCGATTACTGCTGGCTCGGCGGCAGGCTATGATGCAGGCGAAGTCTTTGCATCCACCCGCCCGATCGGATGCCAGGATTTAGTCGAAGCAATTCTTCCTAGTTCTTAACCCCGACAAGACATGGCCTTCCCGCCACTCATTCGCTTAACGGTTGTTGCCCAACCGACGCTCGATACAGCCACTTGGTTTCTTCGCCTACGCTGGTTTGCTGCTGCTGGACAATTATTGACCATGGCGGTGGTCGCCCTGGTGCTTGGAATTGAACTGCCGCTTGCGGGCCTCTTCAGCTTGATTAGCGTGACGGCCACGACGAACCTTTTTTACTGGTTCTGGCTGCGGCGATTGATGGTTCGAGGACTTGCGGTCACTGACCGACTACCTTCGCACCAAGTCATTTCAGCACTGATGCTGACCGACATCCTAGTGCTTACTGGGATGCAGATCGGAAGGGCCACTTGATGCTCTATGCCAATGCTGATGCCTGGATGCGTGCGACCCATCGCGCCGTGGCCTTTATCGGCATGTCAGGAGCGGGCAAAACTCGACTGGCCTCGCTGCTGCGCGAGA
>JBCCEO010000929.1:0-2808 GCA_039030255.1 Planctomycetota bacterium
CAAAAACTTGATTCTGGCAGATACCCCCGAACTAAAAATGGGGATTTTTGACTATCAATTCACGGTGGGGCATGGCAAAGAAAAGAGGGTGCACAGAGTCTCCGTGGTTGTTGTCCAGTCGCCTGGGTTATCGGTTCCCCGATGCAACTTGCGTCCGGAAAGACGCTTCCTGGATTCCATAGGAGCACTGCTCGGTAAACAAGACATCGATTTTGACGAACATCCCGAGTTTTCAAAAGCCTTCGTTTTGAAGTCGGACCAGGAAGAAGAGACAAGAGCTTTCTTCGATAAGGGACTATTGGATTATTTCAGCCAGCATCCGGATATTTCCTTTGAATTGCGACCTGGCGCGTTTCTGTACTTTCGACAATGGGCACGAGTTGACCCTGAGAGCAAAAAGTTGCAAGAGTTTTTGGGGGAGGGCTTCTCGCTCTTGGAAGCGATCAAGGAGCGCCAGGAGCGTGCATGATCTTTCGAGCTCGACTCCTGAGTCCGCAGCGAGGTTGGGAAACATGCTTAAATTTCGAATTCGAACTGCTCTGATCGCAATGGCCGTGATTGCTGTCTTAGTGTTCGCGTGCGTTCGTATCACCGAATATCCAAGATGGCGTCAGCGAGGAGCCAATGCGATTGCAACTCTGCAGGAGCGGCGGCCGAGCAATGTGCCGGCCAAGACTTGGGAGATTGCCACGAATTGGGCACTGACGGCTTACGCAAACACCTGTTTTTCTGGGGGCCATGTACCGCTCTCTGAACTGAAGGCGTTTGTTTCGGAGGCAGAGGAGGAGCTTTCGGGGCCAGTAGATTTGGATAGCATCGATTGGGTTTGGGGCAGACTTGCGGAGACTAGCCCACGGTCAGAAGAATACGTTCAACGATTTCAGCCGGAGTATCGGTTTCACGTTTACGGAGAGCCCTCCCCTGTGTCGTTGAAGCACGGTATTCCATGAAACCGATGGCCTCGCTTTCGCGAGATCGCGGCAAGCCAATATCGTGCGAGCGGCGAAGCATCGCCAGCATTTCATCTATTGAAGCACCTCGTCAGCTCAAACCAACCGCTGATTACCACTCGCGAAAGGTGCCCTTTTCCGTTTACTCCACCCCATGGAAAGTTCCACATTTGCGAGATAAAAAAGCCCAAACGATTGAAAAACAGCCCAAGATAGGTAAGCTACGCTGTCTACGCCACCTTTTCGGGGTAGTGTCTTCTCCCCTTTTATCCGATTTGAGTCTGCTGTCGCGCGCCGGCTCGCACTATGCCCCTTAAAACACCTGCAAAATATTCATTCCGAGGTTAATCCATGTCGCGCAAATTCTTTCACCAACTTTGGAAGAACCGGCAAGCCCCAAGTTCATCTGTTCGCAAGCCTTCGAAAGCAGAGATGCGCAAACGATTGCGTCGCTCTTTGGCAGTGGAGCCTCTAGAAGATCGTCGCCTTCTGGTAGTCGGTTCCTTTGCCTTCGGCATTGAAACGGGACGCGGGAGTGGTTTCGATGGCGTCCTTGCCTTAGACATAGATCAGGACTCGACAACCACAAATAACTCAAGTGAATGTACGGCATCGTTGTTGCACACGGGACGACACATCCTGACCGCAGCGCACTGCGTGGATTTCGATGGCGATGCAGTGGCAGATAATGCAGCCCGCGTGGTGTTCGATATTGATGGTGCCCCCAATGGCAACTTCCTATTGATGGATATCCCTGCGAGTGACATCATCGTGCACCCGAACTGGAATAATGTCATCAAGCAAGGCAATGACATTGTTGTAGCGGAATTGCCGCGTGTCGCGCCTGCGGGTGCGGACCGTTACGACATCTTTAGGGGCAGCAATGAACTCGGGCAAAGCTATACAACTGTAGGTTATGGGGCCACCGGGACTGGTACAACGGGCCAGTCCAACAACAACATCGGACCGAACGGTGACGTTCGAAGAATGGGCAACAACCGCTGGGACTCCGTAACCGACATACTTGCTGGTGCGCCGCTCAACGAGCCTACACCGCCAGTTGGGACTGCGTTGGTCTCCGACTTTGATGACGGAACGGCGGGTCGCGACGCTATGGGTACTTTCTATGGACTGGTCGATAGAGGTCATGTAAGCGGCGACTTTTTGGAAGCACAGGGAGATTCTGGAGGCCCAGGTCTGATCGGAACGCCAGGCAACTTTCGGATTGCTGGAGTCGTTTCTTACGGTGTAGCATCCATCTTCAATGCGAATCTAACCACCGATACCGATCCAGCCTTTAGAACCTTTGGTGAGCTCACCGTTGATACGCGGGTCTCAGCATTCACGTCGTTTATCGATGGTATCACGGAGCAGGATTACGATTTGGTCTTCGACATGCAAGACCAGCTCGCTGGCAACTTCGACGGCTCTGATGATACCATTGTTCTCCAGAAGAGCGGAGCATCTTTGCAGATTCTTGTTAATGGTGAATTAGCGTTTGAAGAAGCAACGCCCGAACGCATTCAGTCGATCACCATCAACGGATCTGGCGACAGCGACCACTTGATCATCGACTATCCAAGTGGCGTTCCAGGCGGAACCGTAAATTTTGATGGCCGAGCCGGAGGCAATTCAGTCACATTCCAAACTGGCGACACCAACAATTTTGTTTCTGTCCTATCGGATGCTGGCAATCCGCGTATCGATACAGTTGGAACAATTACAACCGTCGAAAGTCATGACTTGCAAGCTGCCTGTGTATAGTATGCAGCAACAGATTTGACTTGCTAGCTATATATGTTGTTGCTGTCAGTGCCAGAGAGCTGTCCTCTTTTGTTGATCGTTGGGATGTGCCCAG
>JBCCEO010000930.1:0-2800 GCA_039030255.1 Planctomycetota bacterium
CCCAGATCAATTGCGAGTCTCAATATTGCTTTATCCTTGGTTTGGGGTGTGCCTTTGTAGCGTGATACAGCACAAGGAGTCGCCTAGTCAGCTAACAAAATCGACTCCACCGCAGCCAGCAGACTTTCATGGATTCTCTATGCTACCAACGGAGACTAAACAGAATGACACGGCTCTTACTTTTGTGCGTCGTTGCCATGGTGATTGGGTGCAATCGATCTGGCGACAACGCGAAGATCACACATGGACGCGTTACTTTGCTCAAATTCGAGACTGAAATGGGCAATCCTGACTCAGATGCCTTAAAGACGGGAATGAATGCTGCAACCTCAACACTGAACGATCTGCTCACGGACGACGCACTCAAACCAGCAACAGGTACATTCATTGGACGATTCCGCCTTGAAAGTGACGGAACCGTTCGAATGTTCTTGACCGACAAAACAACGTCAATTTCCAACATTGATGACGGCAAATTGGCTGATTCCTTTGTTGGCGCTGCATTTGGTGGTAAATGTTCGTTTCCAGAGCTTGGCGATATCGCAATGGTGTATGCCGAATTCAAAATCGACCCGCCCAACTAATGGACACCTAACAAAGGTGGGCACACTAGAGCATTTGCATTAGTCTTCAAATCCTGAGCCGCTATCCGCGCGGGTGCTGGGAAGTTGTTATCTGATTTTTTCTTTCGTCAGCGCATAGTTTCTTGATGTTTTCTTTGTGGTGGATTGACGTGCGAGAATCAACATCTTCTATTTCCTTGGTTCGGTCTATCTTTGTGGCGTGAGACAGTACGACCACCCTCCTAATCAAAATCGACTCCGCCCAAACCACGGGCTCTTTATCTGCCTTGCGCATCAATCGATCATTACTAACTACCCAAAATGGAGAAGTCGTGTTATTCAACTTATTACGCAATCTCGTGTTCTCAACAACGTTTCTTGTTTTCCTGCCGCAAGTGAACGCTGATTTTGTTTTCCTGCATGAAGGCAACAACGATCCTACTACAGAAGGCTGGATACTAAACCTGACGGGCAGTGGCAATTCGGTTGGCTCTGTAACCAATGATTTGGGTATCGGAATCGATGCGTGGTTTACTGATGATGATACAACTTCAGGTTCAAACGTTGCTGCTTATACAGCCACACCTAGTGCAGCTCAAATTGCCGCTGGCAATTTAAATGGTTGGACCCTGAGCGCGAATTTACGTGTCGTCGATATTCCAGATGCGGTCGATTCTTCTGTCATCGTACTTTATCGAGATGGAACTACTTCTTGGGAGATGAATTTCGGAACAGAGGCTGATGGAGATACGATCGTACAACTTTCTGGAGGTGGACAGTATACTCTTCAGGGCACTGGAACAGGTTACCATCAGTTCGATCTGGTCTACGACTCAGCTACCTCATCCGCTGATCTTCTCGTTAATGGACTTGAGGTAATTAGCAATAATACCGGATCGCTCTCTGCTTCTTCAGGGGCTGTCGCCTGGGGCGCAGGTTCTACGGCAGGTACAGGTCATGGCAACTTCGCTTCTGTTAGTTTTTCTACCGTTCCAGAACCGTCCTCCATTATTTTGCTTGGGATCGGAATGTCTGTTTGGGCATTCAGGCGACGAGGAATATCAAGCGGCCGGCAATCAGGGTAAGGACCGTCATCTGTGACGGCACTCCGCACACCACATAACATGTAGGCCCGTCAGCGCGGAGCGTTTTTGCTCATTGCAGACCGACGAAGCGGGGCAAGGTCTGCCCCGTAGCCTTGATGCTGCCCCATGAGCCTTGGTGCTCAAGAAACTTGTTCTGCGAGCCAGGCGTTGTTTAGGCCAAGTCCGTTGCCGATGGTTTTGGCCGTGTGCCATTCGCTCGGCCTAGAGCACGCGCGGCTTGACGGTTTGAACGCCGAGGCGATTGAGCATTTGACGACGATGATTCGGTCGCCGCCAGTGTCTCCATTAGAACATTTGAATGCGGCGGCGAGTCCACTGTTCAAGCCTTGCGAGAAACTGAGGAAACTTCAGCTGATTCGCCAAACTTTGGTATTCCATCCCGCTGCGAACGTAGCTTCGCAGCCTAATCAAACGCTCCTCCGCCGAACTCCCAAGCTAAGCCGCTAAGCATCGCGGATGCCCAAGTTGTCATTTGTTCGCGACAAGCCAAACTGGAGCTGAAATTCGAAGTTTTTGCCCTTCATTGCAATGGTCATACTTTTTTAATCGATCATTCAGTTTAGGTTCGGCAAGTGCAAGGCCTTTTTATCCTGTATCAAAAACGTGCGTTGATTGCATTGCGTTCCTTGGTTCGTAGAATGCATTTAGACGCTTCATGATTCTGGTCGGCGAGAAAATGCACGTTCACGGCGTACGCTTAGCTTCACTCTTTACGGCAACGGCTATTGTAGCTTTGGGATTGACCTATTTGCGAATCATTGCACCAATGCAACATGGTCAATTCACTGTCGCCCATGGTGCGAAACCATATCGCGGTATTTTGCTAGATATAGCAAAGCAGTTGATGGAAGAAGGCTTTGAGGCTGGGAAGCGACCAGGCTATCTTTCGATTGATGGGCCCTGGCAATGGTATCGTAATCCGTCCGACGATTCGGTCATTGTCGCAATATGCTTTGATGAACGGAATTGCCAGGTCTCGGTCGTTTATCAACAGAAGTCATGGATGGATATCGATGAGGACTCGCGGTCTGGCAGAGCTGGAAGAAATCTAGCGCGGAGAGTTGCGGCAAAAACCCGAGCTCTACTCAGAAAGTATGAAGAAAAGGGGACGCGGCTGGAGATTCCGGCAGG
>JBCCEO010000931.1:0-2793 GCA_039030255.1 Planctomycetota bacterium
GAAAACCAAAAAGCAGAAACCAACATTCGATGATAGAAGTAAAAGTACCTTCGGTGGGGGAATCAATCTCCGAAGTCCAAATTGGACAATGGCTAAAAGCCGAAGGGGATTGGATTGCAGCCGACGAGAATCTTGTCGACTTGGAAACGGAAAAAGCTTCTGTTCAAGTGCCTGCTCCGGTTGCAGGATATGTTCGTAATATTCAAAAGCAAGTTGAAGAGTTTGCAACTGTCGACGAACTGCTGTGCAGCATCGAGCCCGCGGAAGCTCCCGCTGGCGGCGCTGCTGAGCCTAGCACTACTCCTGCGACTGAAAGTGCTGCTCCCACAAGTACAGGTCACGTGATGCCATCCGCACAGCGAATCCTCGACGAGAACAATATCGATTCGAGCAATGTGGAGGCCACCGGTCCCGGTGGAAGAGTCCTGAAGGAAGACGCTCTGGCAGCGGTGGAAGCCAAAGCCAGCAAGCCCTCTACAGCACCCACGCCGGTCAAGCCAGCTTCGCCGCCGGTGCTTGAGACTGGGATTTCCGTCGATTCGGGCAGCGGAATGTCGCGAGTCGAAGAAGTGAAGCCGATGAGTATGATTCGTCGAACAATTGCGAAGCGATTGGTCGAGGCCCAACAGAATGCGGCGTTGCTCACGACTTTTAACGAAGTCAACATGAAGCCCATCATGGATCTTCGCAAGAAGTACAAGGAAGCGTTTTTGAATCGACATGGCGTGAAACTCGGCTTCATGTCCTTCTTTGCTAAGGCAAGTGTAGAAGCCTTAAAGCGGTTTCCTGCGGTAAACGCCCAAATCGAAGGAAACAATATCCTGTATCGGAATTACAACGATATCGGAATCGCGATTGGTGGCGGCAAGGGGCTCGTCGTACCCGTGCTTCGCAACGTCGAACACATGACCTTTGCCGATGTCGAGAGAAATATTGGCGAGTATGCGGCTCGTGCGAAAGACAATCGCCTGATGCCGGAAGACCTTGAAGGCGGAACGTTCACGATCAGTAATGGTGGCGTCTACGGCTCCATGCTAAGTACGCCCATCGTCAATGCCCCACAAAGCGCAATTCTCGGGCTGCACGCCATCCAAGAACGACCCATGGCCGTTAATGGCGAAGTTGTCATCCAGCCCATGATGTACCTCGCCCTGAGCTACGATCATCGCATCATCGATGGTCGCGAAGCTGTCAGTTTTCTGATGGTCATCAAAGAAGTTTGCGAAGATCCAACGCGACTCTTCCTCGAAGTTTAGCCCAACCAAGAAAAAGGTCGTTTCCACGACTCACGATTGTCTCTCAGGGGGCAATAGAGTCGATGGATGCTGTGATTTGCAAAGAGAGCCCGGATCGAATCTTGGAGACTTCGATGATTGGCAGAACTTTCGATTTTCGGATGATTATCCTGGCAAATCTGATGGTTCTGGCGAGGACTACCTGCGCAATCCAAGATTGCGATAATGCTATCGCGCGTCGTCGATCAACCCATTTCTTGCGATGCGCTTGCTTGTTTGAACAAAACTGAACCCTTTCTTGTGTCCATAGGATTTCACGATGGGACACATCTTGTAATTCGAATCATAAACTGGTGAACTGGGACGTTTTGCCGCAAAGCTCCTCACGATAGATAACAGTCATGGGAACATCGCTCGGATACAACGTGACAGATGCGGTCAATGCGGAGGTGCGTAACCAAGTCGTTGCGTTCCTTGAAAGCGCGTCGGAACAGCGCAATTGGTGGGCCGAGTCGATCATTCTATTCGACCACCCTGAGAAGCCAGATTTGATCTGTGGCGACACCAAACTCTTCTGCCTCATTGATGATGATCTTGCTGACTGTTACATGGCGATGAAAGACGCGGAACACATCGTTGAACTTCTGGAGGCTACTGCTCGAAACACGGGATAACATGGGAACTGATTCTGGCCGGTGAACCCGCAGGACGAATCGAGAACGGGCAGCGTGACGCAGCGCTGCAGGATGCTCTTCGTTCTTTTGATCTAATCTCCGACGCCGACGGGGACTTTTCCAACTACAATCGAGAGGTAATTCTTGCGGCAAATCCTGATCGATGAGTGGTGCTCAGAATTGTGCCGCGTAACAATCCAATGCACACTCCATTGCGACCGTCGCCGATTTTTCAAATCAAAGTCAACCGTGGCCATCCAGTAATTTGATGCATTAGCTGCTCATGGTGAATATGCCCGATCCAATCCAATTCGAACTGTGGCTCGAAACAGAAAGCGGCGAACCCGCCGATCAGCCCGCCAACCGAACACATGAGAACTTCTGCAACATTCTTGTCGCGTACAAGACGGCAGACGATACGCCATCAACGTCTGGACCTTCGATTTCCTCACACTTGCTCGTTATCCGTGGCCGAACGAACCCAGCAAGGGCGTCCCGCAAGCTGACTATGTTCTACCACCCGATCTTTTCGTTGAAAGTCTTGACCGCGGGACAATCGAAAACGTCTTCACAGAATTGATCGCGACAGAACAAATGAAAGATGAATGGTTGGTCAACGAATGCGAGCAACACCCACCCAAGTCGGTGTCCAACTGATCGGTGGTGTTGCACCGCCTCCGAGGGCACGCGAAACAATTACGTATGCGATACGCTCACAGCATGCTGTTGATGTGCAAGGATAAATACAGACTGCTGCGTCCCGCTTAGGGATGGAGAACTGCATCCAAGTAACATAAGTAGTTCCAAGAAAGTAGCTTTACAGCATGCTAATAAAAGTATTGTCAGCTAGGCCACCCCACATCAACGCCTCAGCAGGCCCGTTC
>JBCCEO010000932.1:0-2780 GCA_039030255.1 Planctomycetota bacterium
AAAGCACCAACCAAGACCAAGAGCATCGCCGCAACAAACAATTGGGGTTGAGCACTGCCGACCAGATTGTTCATCAGCAACATCACGGCCAACATGCCCGTCGAGATGGCTGCGACTCCGCCGCTCAAGCCATCCATGTTGTCGAGCATATTGAAGGAGTTGATGAGAGCTACAATCCAAATAACACTGAGCGCACTGGTCAACCATGGAAGGTCGATGTAAGCCGTCAGTTGCAAGCCTTGCCAGTAGACGCAAAAGGAAGCAACGGCGAACTCAACGCCCAAGCGAAGCCACCATGGAATCCCCTTGCGATCGTCCATCAGCCCTAAGAACATCAATACGGTTCCACAAGCTGCAATCACCCAGATCTCTTGAACTTTGTCCAGCAGACCAGGAAAATTGCTCGAAATTGCATCGGGAAACCACGCGGCCAAACTCGCATTGCTGGCGACAACCAAAACAGCGATCGTTCCAAGTAGCAGAGTTCCCATCACGCCGGCCCAGATTCCGATGCCGCCGCCTAGGGGAATGGGAGTCGTATGAACCTTGCGTTCTCCAGGCTTATCGAGCAGCCCCAGTTTTTCCGCCGCGCGGCGAACCACACCGACCGCAACAAGCGAAATCAAAAAGCTGGGCAATAGAACTGCAACCAGAAATAATGCTAAGGCCCAGCCACTCAAGGCGTACTCCGATTCGATTCCGTAATCTTGTCTTTTAAGAACTCGCGAGCTTGCTCAAAGAACGTGTGAAAGTCTTTTCGCTGATAATCGGGATAAGTCCAAGGCCGCGACTGCCAGCGTCTATCAAGATAGTACAAAGACTCTTCCGCATAGATACCATCGGACAAATAGATACGATGCGCTCGGTCCTTGGCACTGGCGAGTACCAATTTGGTCAGAGTGAGGTAGCCTGGATCAATGTTTACGGGGCGCTGACTGGGATAGTTCGCATTCTCGGCCAACTCTAGCTCCCACTGATTGCTCTGAAGCTTATGTACAGCAAGTTTTGCGGGATCGTAAAAGCCGTTGCCCAGGGCACTTGAGCTCACGATCGCAAATTGCTTTTGCAGCCCTTCACCCATCTCGGCTGCATAATAGTTGGTTTCCGAGTGATCAAAAATCTCACTCTTCAATCCAATTTCGCCCCAATTCGTTTCGATGCGCTTCATGGCCCACTGAACTGCTTGCTCATGGCGGCTAAAGACGGCCACGAGCTGTAGTGTGGGTGGTGGAGCCTTGGGCTTGGCCATCGACTTAATATGCCTTGGCGAACACAGCCTTCTTTTCAGCTGGCTTGCCAGTCAGGAAGCATGTTCCAGGCTCTTCGTTGTCGGCCAGGGGAATGTTGCGAATGGTCACTTTCAATTCGTTGAGCAATGGCTGAACATCTTCCTCGGAAGCAAAGTGACAGTACGCAAAGCCGCCGTGCACCTCAGGATTTTTCGCATCCTTGGGCGTGAAATAGGCTCGGAAGTCCGCCTCGTTGTCGATCTGTGTCGAGTTCTCCTCGCGCATCTTCCTGGCACGCTCGAATAAGTTATTTTGGATCGCATCCAAAGTGCTAGTCATAGTCGAAATCAATTCGGCTCGAGGCACACTGGATTGTTCTCCTGTATCGCGCCTCGCTACGAAGACTGCGTCCTTGGCAATATCCTTTGGACCAACTTCGATTCGCATGGGCACGCCTCGCTTGACGTGATACCATTTCTTTTCGCCGCCACGCAGATCGCGATCATCAATTTCGATCTCAAGCACGCGACCGGAATAAACTTGGTTCTCCAGTTCACTCTTTAGCTTATTGCAATACTCCAGCACTTCGACTCGCTGCGACTCATCGCGATAGATGGGCAAAATGACTGCGTGAGAAGGAGCAATTTTAGGAGGAATAACCATTCCATCATCGTCGGCGTGCGTCATGATTAACGCGCCGATCAAGCGAGTGCTGACACCCCAGGAGGTTGTCCAAGCATGCGAAACATTGCCATCCTTATCTTGGAAGGAGATGTCTTGGGCTTTGGCAAAGTTTTGCCCCAGAAAGTGACTGGTGCCTGCTTGCAAGGCCTTGCGGTCCTGCATCATCGCTTCGATGGAAACCGTCATGTCAGCACCAGGAAAACGCTCGCCGGCTGTCTTTTCACCCTTGATCACAGGTACAGCCATATGTTGTTCGGCAAAGTCGGCGTAAACGTCCAGCATCTGATACGTTTCTTCCACCGCTTCCTGCTCCGTCGCGTGCACGGTGTGGCCTTCTTGCCATAAAAATTCGGCTGTACGCAGAAACAAACGCGTTCTCATTTCCCAGCGTACAACGTTGGCCCATTGGTTGATTTTGATTGGCAAATCACGATAAGACTGAACCCACTTGGCATACATGGCCCCGATGATCGTCTCGCTGGTGGGGCGAACGATCAAAGGTTCTTCCAGTGGGCCGGCTGGTCGCAAACCCGATCCGTCTGGATTAGGCTCCAGTCGGTGGTGGGTAACGACCGCGCATTCCTTGGCAAATCCTTCGACGTGCTCGGCTTCCTTTTCAAGAAAGCTCATGGGAATGAACAGTGGAAAGTAGGCGTTTTGATGGCCCGTGTCCTTGAACATTTTGTCCAAGCCACGTTGCATGTTTTCCCAGAGCGAATAACCCCAAGGCTTGATGACCATGCAGCCACGCACGGGCGAAGTCTCCGCCAAATCCGCATTCTTGATGACCTGCTGATACCACTCTGGGTAGTCTTCCTCGCGAGTGGGCGAAATGGCCGTTTTTGCTTTCTTATTCATTTATAGACT
>JBCCEO010000933.1:0-2775 GCA_039030255.1 Planctomycetota bacterium
GCGCGCCTGGGCCTGCGGGTTGGCGCGCCAGGAAACTTTGACTTCATTGAGCATCCAGAAGTTGGCTTCGCCGAGCGGAGCATCTTTGGCAACTTTGATTTCCGCTTTGCCCTCAGCTTTATCCGCAGGGATTTTGACTTCGCCCAAGGTGACTTTACGTGGAAGGTTCTGAGGGCGTAGTACGCACTCGACTTTGCCGCCGTCACGACGAATCACCTTGATTGGGATGGAAATATTTGTTCCCTGCCGCACTTCCAAAACATCGCTGTCGCCCAGCGATACGAGAAGCGGAGCTTTGTCCTGATCATTGACGGACATTCTCAGCTGGTCCGTTTTTCGAGTTTGGATCTGATTGCGGCCACTGGATGCAGTCAGAAACACGGTGGTCGCCTGGGCTTTAGATTCCAGTTTGCTGCCGTTGGGTAAAGTACTGCGTCCCAGAACTTCGACCGGGCCCTCCCAGGCAACGGCATTCTCGTCTGCTGAAAGCACTAGAACTTGTTCGGTCGCTCCGGCAGGTAGGACGACCCCTGGGCAACTCACCGAAGTCGGCAACCCTGTTACTTGAAGCTCAATGGGGCCGTTGAATCCGTCTTGCCGGACTGCAAGCACGCGAATGGCCGTTGTTCCACCACACATTAAGTTGCATCCGGAAGGCTTTACCGCGGATCGGTTATTATTGGGATATAGTGGGATGGCCAACAAACGAAAAACCTGTGATTCGCGCCTGGCCTCGACACAAATCGCCTTCGCATCAGGAGGGTGACTGCCCGCTTGTTTGTCCAGGATCTTGAGCCGATAACGTCCATCGGCCGGCGCTTTCCACTTCAAGGTTGGGTCGCGATACAAAAGTTTAAGCTCCGGCCCACCAAGTGTTGGGCCGTCATCCAAGTTAGCGACCAGTTTTGTAGTTTCAGTTTCTCCCTCACCTTGCACCGAGTAGACCAACAGATGTGGATCCGTTAACTGGTGAAGTTGTGAGGAAGCGAGCTCGAAGACGATTGATTCGTCTTTCTTGGCGCTGAAGTCTTGTTCATAGAACCCTTGAGACAAATCTGCCGAAAACTTGAAAGGAGCCGCGAGCACTTGATTTGCTTGAGGGCTCTTCGGTGGTTTTTCATTCCCTTCTGTCAAGCATGCCGGATCTGAGAATCGCTCTGGTCCAGCTTGTAGATTAGGACGCAGCAATCGGTCGAGTTCAGTACTTGTTGTGTCGGGACCGTTGGACTCATCCGCAATCGCAGATAGGGAAACTTCGAGTGCGTAGAAGTACTCGGCTCCGCCCTGAAAGAGAAAGTCATGGGCGGCAATGTTGACGATCTCGTCTTCATTCGCCTCGTATTGAATTTCTGCTGGCCAATAGCCCAACGCGCGGGCGCGCTTCAATTCCGATCCCGCTTCCGTCATCAGGACCAAGTTGGGAATCGCGCGTGAGTCCAATTGTTTTGCGTAGACGACGCAGCGAAGCATCTGGCCTTTGGGCACTTTGATTTGAAAGAAGGTTCGCTTGGCAGGTGCAAATACAGATGTGTAAATATGTTTTTCTGCGAGCGGCTTAGCCAGGACTCGATTACTGTGATCGCCGCTGAGCGGCGTTACTGGCTGTGAGGTGACGAGGATCGGCCTGGGATTGGATATTCCGAAGCGTCCCTTCGCGCGAAGTTGAACGATTCCCGGCGAGGCATTTGGAGCCACTTGCAGATCAAAGACACCTGTTCCCGTACCTTCAGCCTGAAGCAATCCTGGAGTGGATTCTTGTTGCTCGGCGGTCAATTCGCTTTCGGAAAACACGAGTGCTGAGAGTTCGTCTAAGCGCTGGCCACGCGGTTGTAGCGTGGCCTTGCTCCCCGCCTGGAAACAAGACTGCGAAATGGTTTGTAGCTCGATCGTTGGAAATTCTGCCCAGCAGAAAGCCAATGGTTGGGCGATGACAGCCAATAGAACCAGGATGAAGAATCGAGGCACCAGTAGAGCTCCGGTGGATAGGCGTATAGGGAGAGCTGGTTCCGGGAGCGCTCTTGAATTTCGCGCAAATAGCCAGCGCAAGGTGGGAAATAGTTGGGCGAAAAAGGGTCGTTGCAAAACGTTAAAAATCGATTCAGTCAAGCTAGACCGTCGAGTCGCCTGCTTCTATTGTAGCCCAAAGATTGACAGAGCGATTTGAGCTTAGATTGAAGCTCGATGGGCGGCTGTAAGGACTACGCGGCACGTTTCCTTGGTGTGACGCTTTCAACGGCTAGCTGCATACGCTGCTCGCGGTATTTAGGATCGAACATCGAAAGCGGCTTGTTCCTCCGCAGGCCAATTACCTGCAAGTATTCAGCACCAAATAGCAGGATGTTAACTCCCCAGTAGAACCACAAAAGCAGGGCGATAAAGGAGCCGACCGCACCGTAAGTCGTCGTGTAACGCATTCCAATTAAGAAGGAACACAGGAATTCGCGTCCGACCTCCCAGGTAATTGCGACCAGCATGGCACTTCGAAAAGCGTCCGACCAATGAACGCGTTTTTTGGGTAGTGATTTATACAGCACCGCGAATGCGATTGTGTTCAGCAGCATTGTGGTGAAGACATCGGCAAAGAACAAGAACACGGTTCCTGCCATATGCCAATGAATCATCCAACTGCGAATCGCGCTTATGGCAATGTTGGCGATCAGAATTCCTACGATGGTCAGCCCCACGCTGCCGAGCATCACAAATGCCATCAAGCGTTTTGTCACCAGTCGTGAAAGAAAGTGCTTTGCATTGACATAGCGTGTCGGCGGGACACGC
>JBCCEO010000934.1:0-2775 GCA_039030255.1 Planctomycetota bacterium
AAACTTGCTTCGGTATCGAAGAATTGGGCGCTCCGGTCCCGCCCCTACCGGAGCGATTTCTACCAGGACCAATGCGAGATACGCGAAGGGGTTAACGTGTCGGATGGGGCAGCTAGTCGCGTTACGCATAGTCCCGAAAGGTCTTGCCAGCTCAGTGGATTCGTCGAACTGAGAGTTTCACGCAACTGGTGCCTGGGAGGAATACGACACGTAGCTGGTCTAGTTGACTTCACCCACCACAGTTGTGCAAGCATTGTCGACAAGACGACAAGCTAGTGGGGAAGATCGCGTAGTCCCAAAAGTTACAAATGGCGCCTCAGTCGATCATCAATTGAGCCATCCACTCCAGACCTAGGTCCACCTCGCAGATGTAATGAATCATTACAATTGGTAGTTGTCGAAGGTAGTACTCCAGGCGGTCGGATCACGCCCCGTCCTAGAATGCGAATCGGTGCGCTGAACCTATTGACAAAGTAAAAGATTGGAGATCGTTGTGGCATTGCAGATCATCGGGCAGATTCTTGCGATAATGGCAACTCTGTTTGCTATGGGAGCGCCGCAATTCAGCTTCAAAGACAAAGAGAAGAAAATCAAGCGACAGCACTTCGTCGTTGCTACATGTCTGATGCTTTTTCTGCTTGTGAGCACACTCGGGTATCGTGAGGAAGCGATTCAGACTAAGAGAGCAAACCAAGACCGCAAAGACATCCAAAGTGCACTGAACACAGCCGAACGGCAACTTGCTGATTCTAAGAAACAATCCAGCAAACTGCAGAATGAGCTGAAAGATCTGCGCGCAGAATCCAGGTTGCGCGATGCTCGGCCAACATTCATTTCATCCGAGATTGTGGTGAACAAAAAAGGAACAGTCGCTGCAACGATTAGTGGCGACAGCTCGACTTCACTGCGGCTCTTGGTCGGTGATGAAGTTTCGTGGGATGTGAAGCTCCCATGGATTCTAAACCCCGAAAACCTGGACGGAAGGAATAGTGATCCTCTCTTTGTGTCTGGAGAATTCCAAAAGGCTTTCACACTTCGGCTCGCAGACCACGAGATCGATCTTCGAAAACGCCCCCACGGAACGTTTTTTGTGAACAAACCGATGCATACAATTGAACTGCAAAACGAAAATGACATGAAAAACTGGAGAAACAGGGACGAAGCCAGCGACCCGCCAGAATTGATGTACTACGAGCAACCTGCCGAAGTCTCAATTCTTGTGCGCCGGCAAGTTGATCGATCAAACAATAGAATGGAAGAGGCTGCGCAGCGTCTTACTGACACAAATCTGCGTGAGCAATACGTTCGGGATCAACAAGTAGGCATCGTCGAGGCCTGGTTTATTGGAGAGAATGGATCGAAGTGGAAGATTGTCCGATTTGTACATGAGCAACATGTTACGTTTATTGAAATTCTAACGGATCCTCAATCGACGGATGATTCAACCTACATGATCGCAATATCTTTCAGAAGACCAGAACTTCCCAACCATTTTGCAACGTACTCTCTTGAGAAAGAAGGATTCAAGCTTCACAGTACGAGCAATAATGATGCGGAAGTTGATTTGCTGCCAGAATTGATTCCAAGGAACTCAGATTCTGTTGCTCTTCGTGCCGAGTCAACGAGTCGTTGAACTGCCGAGAGGTCAATAACAGATCCAAGCACTTTGGAGTTTCGACTCGCCTTTTTGCGTTCTATCCCCCTCGCAAGACCGGTACAGGCTGAAAGACGGCGAGAGTTTTTAGCGCTTCAGTGAAACTATCACTTGGGGGATGAGATGCAGTTTCCCAAGGCCTAGAAGTAGTCTGAAGTCACACCTAGGGTCGCTCAGTTGGTTGGAGCAGCAAGTGACCACGCTGTTGGTGCAACCTCCTTTTCCAATTCACGTTGTTTTCTGCTAGAGAGCACGTTGAAAAAATCAAGCCCTGTCCTTCTTTCCACTTCGTCTACCGAACGAAGGAAGCCATCCCAGTCAACGTCGTCTCTATCCACATCCACTGCTTTGTTGGGGAGAACAAACGCTTGGACCGCGACTTTTCCGTCTATCTCGGCCAACATGACCTTAAAGAAATGAGTGGGGACTGCGACGTTGCGATCGCCAATCACTTGGTACCGGACCCACTTAGTAGTTCTTCCTCCAACTGGATCTACAACTTCTTCCGGTTCTTTTGCGCGATAGATCGGGCCGGTGTAAACGTATAGCTCATCAACAACCTTTGCCCATTCGCGTGTATCTTCTTCCAGCCACTTCCAAATGCCTTGGTTGAAGTGTACACCCACTTGAGGACTGGCATTGGAGTATATCATGGTTTCTTTGACATCATCTGCGCTTCCTGTGTGGTTAGCTGCGGCGGCGAGATGCCCGCGATCAAGATTTGAGTTCAAGTAATCGCCGTTTTTGGATTGATGTTCTGCTGGAACGGATCGATCAATCCGGAAGCTTAGTCCACGTTGAGTAGCCGAACCGCCCAAACGGTCTCTGCTGAGACGCTCGGCCACCCAATGCGCAGTTCGATTGCGTCCGTCATATGAAAGGACGTACCCTTTCCGAAAAATCAATCGCGCCGTACCTGGAAAGCCATATTTCATAATATCGCTCTGCACGCTTTGTTCAAAACTATCAAGTGCGAGCGGCTGTAGACCAGAAGGGATAGAAAATGATGAAGCTGATAGTCCAATTAAGGCTGGGACAAGGATAATCAGTCTGTTCATTTCGTATCTGCCTTAGTTTGGTCCGATTCAGAATTCGCCATTCTGCTCGGCCTGGGCGGAACA
>JBCCEO010000935.1:0-2762 GCA_039030255.1 Planctomycetota bacterium
GCTGCTGATCTGAACTCCCAGGAGTTAGAGAACCCTTCACCGAGACGATGGCGGCCTTTCGATCTTGGGAGACACTAGGAAAAGGACCGAAGCCATCTTCCTGTGAGAACTGATCTGGATTTTTGGCCATCAAGCTTTTACGCGTGCTGTCGATAAACGCTTCAATCTTTGAGTTTTGAACGTCGAGATTCAGGATCCGTGCCTTGGGTGACTCCACGAGAATGGCTAATTCGGTGCCCGTACCCTGAGTGTTGAATGGAAACAGCCCTTCGTATCCTTTGCCAATTCCACGTTGAACAATTTGAATTCCCGAAACAGAAGCACTCGCTTCTTGAGCGTTCACAAGCGAGTTGCAGCCAAGAAACACGGCGATATAGATACAAGCAGACAAACGATTCATGGTCATCTCCAGAGTTGTTCCAACCTAGCGTCGAAGCATTGTAGCCTGGATCGCGCTAGGATGCGTCGTAGGCGAAGTAACATTCGCCCTGGACGGATTCTTTGCAAGTCCACTTCTCTTGATACACTGGAGCCCGAAGCAACCGTCACCGACGCTGGCGGCGACTTTGGTAAGTCTGGATAATATCTCTTTTGTGATGACGATCGATGAAACGTACACCCTCCAATCTGTTCTTGCCCTTTCTTTTTCTATGCGCAGCAACGCCTTTTGGATTCATTCAGAGCGCAAGTGCTCAGGATTGGAGTCCTAGCGAGGCGCTGCAGACTGCAGCGGATCAAATCGAGGAGCGTGTCATGCGCAGCCACATTCGATTCTTGGCAGACGACTTGCTCGAAGGCCGCGGACCAGGGACTCGAGGCGACGAACTGGCGCAGCTTTACATTCGAACGCAACTGGAAGCTCTCGGAATTCAGCCTGCCGGAGTTGATGGAAGCTGGTTTCAGTCCGTTCCGCTGGTCGGCGTTTCGACGCTGCCGCCCACAAGCGTCGAATTCGCCAAGGGTAACAATAAGTTACGCCTGAATCACAAAGACGACATGATGCTAGTCAGTGGCCAAGCGGAATCGAAAAAGATCTCGGTAACGGGCGAATTGATCTTCGTCGGCTACGGGATGCAGGCTCCTGAATACGAATGGGACGACTTCAAGGATGTGGACGTCAAAGACAAGATCTTGGTCATCATGAACAACGATCCTGAGGACGATCCCGAGCTGTTTGCTGGACGTCGTCGGCTTTATTACGGTCGCTGGGATTACAAGTACGCGCAAGCGGCTCGAATGGGCGCGGCTGGTGCGTTGATCATTCACACCGATCCATCTGCTGGTTATCCGTATCAAGTCGTCCAGACCTCCTGGTCGGGCGAAGAATTCGGCTTGGCGGAAACCAAGGGACCACGCACTCAGTTCAATGGTTGGTTAACCGAAGACGCAGCTTTGCGAGTCATGAAGTTGGCTGGCCAGGACTTAGACGCATTGCGCAAGTCGGCCGAGTCGCAGGATTTCCGCCCGGTTTCCTTGGGCGTCGAAACCACGATTTCCCTCGTTTCGACCGCACGTGAGCAGGTTACCGGAAACGTGCTGGGCGTTCTCCCCGGCTCCGATCCAGAACTTGCAAGAGAGCACGTGGTCTTTACCGCTCACCATGATCACATTGGGATGGCCGCTGAGCGGGATGAAACGGGCGACAACATCTACAACGGTGCGATCGATAACGCCTCGGGCACTGCATCGCTGTTGGCTATTGCACGAGCCTTTGCATCAATGAAGGAGCGTCCGAAGCGCTCGATCCTTTTCGCCTTTGTCGGAGCAGAAGAGCAAGGGCTACTCGGGTCGAAATACCTTGCCGAAAACCCACCCTTTCCCGCAGGTTACATGGCGGCGGTGCTCAACATCGACGGCATCAACTTCTTAGGTCGAACGTTTGACCTGAGCATTGTTGGCAACGGAAAATCCAACTTAGATGACCTCGTCACGAAGGTTGCCAAGTGGCAAAAGCGTACGGTCACTCCTGATTTGTTTCCTGACCGAGGCTACTACTATCGATCTGATCAATTCAGCTTGGCAAAAGTCGGTGTACCTGGAGTCTACCTGGACAGTGGCGTCAACTTCATTGGCCGACCCGATGGTTGGGGCAAGGCCAAGATCGAAGACTGGACCAAGAAAATCTATCACCAACCGAGTGATGAATATAGCGACGACTGGAATTTTGAAGGAGCCATTGAGGATGCTCAGATTCTCTTCCATGTTGGTAACATAGTTGCGAATCAACCCGAGATGCCCGAGTGGGTTCCCGGCGATGAATTTGAGGCCGCCAGGAAGCAGGCAATCGCCGAACGTGAATAACTCGGCGAGTTTTTTAGGCCCCAAACTGCCAAAGGCAAGCAACACGAAACCTGCCAGGGGGAACGGCACCAAGCCAGCCGACAAAGGTTCTTTCAGGCTCTTCATAAACCAGCTCAACGCCCCCAAACGCTCGCAGGCCACGGCAAACCACTGCTTGTCCTTCAGTGGCTCTATTTGCAGTTCCTACAGCTGCTTGGGCGAGTAAAGAAAAGGGGACATTGTGCTTTATCAATCAAAAAGCAGAATGCCCTTTTTGATTTCCGCTTTCGTGATTTTCGCGCCTTTCGTGGTCCTCTATCCGGAGAGCATTTCTGAAAACAAAAAGAGGAGTGAACCACGAAAGGGACGAAATAGGCGAAAAGACATGCTGGATTTATTTGAAGAGCGCTTCGGTGCTCTAGTCTCAACTTACGGACAAAGAGGATTGCTCGGGACAAGGTGGGCTGTCACTCCAGAATCGA
>JBCCEO010000936.1:0-2747 GCA_039030255.1 Planctomycetota bacterium
GATGCTAAGCCGACAACGTGGCAAGGCGTCTCCGGACGGAGGTCAGCGCGAATCCGCCCGCCGTGACGCAGCTAGTTCTTCTCGCACAGAAAGCAGCAACGCCGAAGGACGTCGCGACCCTTGCGTTCTGCGGTCATTTTGCCCTCGCGCATTTTGAGCCACTCCTCAAAGGAGGCAAATCCATCTTTGTTCTTGTCGTATGCGGCGAAAATACGCTTGGCTTGATTGAATACGCGGCTGTCAATCGAGGTGCGCTTCAGAGTAGGATCGCGACGCCCTGCATCACGGCGACCTTCCGCACTCGGCTGCCCCGAATCACGCTGAACCGAGTCAACACGCCGCGGCACGTCGCTCTCACGAACAGGCCGCAGATCACTTTGCGTATCCCTCGCAGGTAGGCCGTTTAGTTGCTGCCGAAGCTGTTTTACTTCCCGCTGCAGTTCTTGAATCATGCGCAGCAGGGCTCGTTCACGCTCATTGGCCGGTACAAAGTCGGTAGATTCCGACTGTACTTTTTGCTCCTTGGGCGGCGAATCCAGTGACGTTTCTTTGCGTTGACCATATACAACAGCATTGCAGCAAGCCATTAGTAGCGAAAATGCCGTCCATGCAAAAAGTGAGGCACGCATCGAGAAAGTCTCCGTAACTGGGGGAGCAAACCAAAGGGCGATCGGACAACGGCCAACTAGTATAGGGGTAAAAGCACCGTTTCACCAAATCTGTACCTAAGTCGCAATGGGCATAGCCGGCAACTCCGAAATGACTGACTCGACCTCCCAATGTGATGCCAATCTGCCACGCGTGCTTGCCTTCGAGATGCAAACAGGCGGGCACCACCCAAGCTACATCCGCAACTTTGCAATGCAATGGGCCGAGAAGATTCAAGAGCATGGAATTGACTTCCTCGTCACAAAGCAATTCCAAGAACGCCACGATTCTGTCTTTGAGCTCGTCAATGAATTAGCACCACAGCGGATACGGATGCTTGCCCTGACAAAAGAGGAGAGTCATCAAGTTCGAGTGGAATCTAAGTTCCGAGAGTTTGCGGGCTGGAAGCTGTTTTGCAGCTACGCTGAATCGCTGCGGTCCTCCAAGGCCATGTTGATGTACTCGGATCATTTCCAGCTACCGATGCTCGTTGGTCGATCCGCTCCCTGCCCCGTTTCGTGCATCTACTTTCGGCCGACTTTTCATTACGGGCAGTTGCGAGACTATCGACCGACCTGGAAACAGAGAATTGCCGCATGGCGTAAAAAGTGGATGCTTGGACGGCTGCTCAAACTCAAGTGCATGGATACGCTCTACTGCCTGGATCCTCTTGCAATAGATTACATCGGCGAGCACCTGCCGACGAAGGCAAAGGTTCGCCAATTGCCAGATTCTTTCGTACAAGCCCCCATTCCAGCCAAAAGACTAAAAGAACTACGCTCCAATCTTGGCATTGAAGAGGGCAGGAAAGTCGTATTGCTTCTCGGGATTTTGGACTTGCGCAAAGGCCCCGAGCAATTATTGCAGGCCGTTGATTCTCTTGATGAAGCTTCCAAACGAAAGCTGTGCTTAGTAATGGCGGGCAAACTGGATGAGAAGGTCGAGTCCTCCGTTCTGGCTGCAATCGAGAGACTGCAAGCCCAACAGTCGTCTCAAATCGTCCTACACAATGAATACATCACGGATACTTCCGTACAGGACTATTACGAGCTAGCCGATATCGCGTTAACCACGTATCAGCGGCACATGGGAATGAGCTCAGCCTTGATTCGCGCGGGCTTGGCCGGTAAACCTGTGCTCTCGTCCAGTTATGGACTTATGGGCGAAATTGTTCGCAGGCATCAACTGGGTATTCAAATCGACACGACGGACCCTAATGAATTCTCAGAGGGATTGTCGAAGGTCATCAACGAGGATTCGGGCGAGCTATTCGATGCTTCCGAAGCCTTGAGTTTTGCTGAAACACACTCGCCCGACGCACTCGGCCGCACCTTGCAGGACTGGGTAGAGAGTTAAACCCTCGGCGGCTCCAGCGATGTCACGCGAGGAGGTTGAGCCGGAGGCCGCTGCGGCAAAACATCTTGCAGCCAGGACAATTCAGGATAATGAGTTTTCGTCTCTTCACTTGGTGTTGGAGTGAATAACTCGGCAAGTGTGGCTCGCAGCCAAATCATCCGATCTTTGGGCAACTCCTTTGCTAGTTGAACTCCTGTTCGCTGCTCGGTTTCAAACAATATTAAATAATCCGACCCTTCGCCACCGCTGGTGTAGCTCACTCCGCGTACAAATTGAGGATCGAACTTCTTCCTGCTGCGCCAGGAAAACAAGCGACGCGTGATCGAGCACTCTTGGCGAGTAATCAGCACTTCTGTCCGACCGAAAAGATAAGACAGAAGCATCACGATCATCCAGATGCCGGCGAGCACAAATGGCAAAATCCCGAGCAATAGCACCAACATAACAATGAACCCCGAAGCCTCCGCGTCGGGATTTTCTAGTGTAGATGCGATTCCCCACAGCATGGCGATGAGAATTGCCCACACGAAACTGTTCCAAATAAGTGCGAAAACACTCAACAAGATGAAATCCGTCAAGGACCAACGGCTGACCAAGATGTTGACTCCACCAGGGCAGCTTTCGACGCGACAACCCGATGGAATTTCATCGCACGGTTCGTAATTGCTGGAAAGCTCCAAAACATTGAGAGCTTCGCCGCAAGCATCGCAATGAAACTGCGTTTGTAAATCCTTGGGCGAAAC
>JBCCEO010000937.1:0-2733 GCA_039030255.1 Planctomycetota bacterium
GGACAATGGCTAGAGAAGACTTAAATTCCGAATCCTGAAGATCTAAGTAGTATTGACGAAGTTGATTAGCTGTTAGTAATCCTTTGTAGACTATTGTTTTAGATGATAAAGAAGCTATGTAAAAATCATCGGTAAGGCCTCTGTCAGAAAAATAGATTTCCTTCAATATAGATGATCTCAAAAAGTAAAAACGGTTTTCAATATCCTTGTTGTTAAACCCTGCAGTCTTGAAAAAATATTGCTTAATAACAGGCTCCGTTCCTAATGCAGAAGCACCAATCATAGAATTGTCTCGAGGCACCTCTCTTTCATAAAATATTTGAAAGTCTTTCTTATTTACCCATTTCGCGATTACTTGCTCACAATATTTCCGCTGGCCTTCATCTTGCGGTAAAAACATCATCCCTACTCCATACTTGTTTTGCTAATCGCTTTTCTCGAACCTTTAAATCCATATTGCCCGTTTTTAAGTCCTGCAATTTGACGGTGTGGGGGCTAATTCTCGCAACACAAAGATGCCCCGCATGCACGGGCTTGTATTTCAAATCTGCAAAATTGAGGCCTAGGCTGTCTTTCGCGGTTGGTAACATAAAGCGCAGGCGCACAATACCGTCCTTGAATTCGGCCTCGTGAGTTACTGAGACGGCGTGGTCCGCTGTTTCGTGCATCACGATATGCAGCGTTCCGTCGACCGAATCGGCTTGTTTGTTTCCGCCAGCACGCTTCTTGCTATTTGTTCCCCATCCCTTGCCCAGCTCCTCTTTCGAATCGTCGGACTCAGAGCGTTCGAAATCATCGGAGAACAGTAGCTTGCCTTCCACGGCGCCAGCACTCGACGGTTTGCTGGCATGAAGCTCCACGAACGAGAGCACAAGGAAAAGAGAAGTGGCAACGAAGGAGATCGGCTTCAAAGACATACGGAGATCCAGAAAGAAATTACGTCAGATATAGGAAGGCAGGGAAAAGCTTAATTGCCCAGTTTAGAAACATCAACGTAGCGATATTCGCCAAGCGTTCCTGTAGCCAAGTCCTTAATCCAGTTGCCGGAGCTAGCATTTCCTCCTGAACCGAATTGAATACTGTGAATCGTTGTTCCGTTCCGCGTCGCTCGAACCTTTAAATCGTCCAGCTGTTTGAAGTTCGGCGAGTCATCTGCGTCGGTAAGGAAGAAGATCACATCCGGTCCCATACTGAGTGCCGTTCGCAACGCATCAATGTGAACTGTCGATCCGAACGCGCGATGGTCGCGCACGAATCGCTTTGCGTCCTCTTTGATTCTGCTTTCACCGCGAAAGAGTTTGGCTGTCCGCGACTTTCCGCCGTAGGGAAAAGGGAAATCGTTGTAAAAGATGATTTGAAATTGATGCACCGCGCCGAGGGAATCGAGACTTTGAATCAGTTCTTTCTTGGCAGCTCGAAATGGGCTACCGCCGTATCCATTCATGCTATCGGAGCAATCAAAAACGTATAAGAAGCGTCTGCCTTCGCCTTCGATCCCAAACACCGTAGTCTTGACCTTTGGTATTTCACTAGAGCCGCCAAGTGCACCGCCGCCCTCGCCAAGCCCAACCGATCCCGCAGCACTTGCTGCCTCGCTTCCAGCGCCTTGAGTTCCCGGGAGCAGGTTTTGAAGCATGTTTTCAGCTTCCTGAGTATCCGAATCAGCAGCATCCGCACTAGGGAGCAAATTTTCGGTCGCAGAGTCCTCACTGGAACTCTCGCCAGTGCCATTCAGTAGGTATTCGCTCTTTCCCGCCGCCTTATAAACAACGGCAACACCGATCGGGCGATCTTTCTCACCTCCGGTTCCTTTCTTGGTTCCGACCCAAAAAACTGTCAGTGTCGTCAGTACGGTAGCGTGAAAGATCAGCGAAACAAGCCAAGCAGGCATACTGCGGCTAAGTGCTGGGTTTCCTGAAGGAGGAGTTGGTATTTGACGCCGATCCATCCTCGCAGGCTGTGTTTTCTGCGGTTCGTTGCTCATGTGTTTGCCGAATCCAAAAATCGTCGTTTGCTCACGGCCCATTCCATTATGCCTGAGGAAATACGATTTGGGAAATATCAGCATGCGACTTTGGAGTCCAATAATCAGTTTCAACGCATATACGACTTCTGTTCAACCAAGTGTGAGCCTTAGTTCCGAAGCATTTTTCGTTGAATGAAGTCCCCTCACCTTGAGACTTCGCGGAATAGTCATCTACGAATCGTTGTGGTAAAAAAGTCCGCTCCATTCACCTTCGCTGAAAGTACTACCAATAAACCGTCTTATCGTTTTTCTAAGTAGCTTGCTTTTATTATTGCCATTTGGGGCTGCAAGACAGCACGCTAGTGCGCAAGACTCAGCTGTTAAAGATGGTTACGTCTTGGTCGCTCCAATTGGTGACTCATCAGCTTATCTGATCGATGGTGACAAGCAGGTTGTACATACCTGGAAGTGCGGTGGTGGCGCTGGCAATTCGACATACCTTCTTCCTAATGGTGTCCTGCTCCGCACCGGGAAAGCTCAATCCAGTCGCTTCAATGCGCGAGGTGGTTCTGGCGGCGTAGTAAAAATGATTGCTCCCAACAATGCATTGCTTTGGGAATACCAGGTTTCGGACGAGAACTATCATTCACACCATGATGTCGAAGCGCTTCCAAACGGAAATGTTCTCGTGATTGCATGGGAATACCATTCCGCTGAGGAAGCGATCGACCACGGGAGAGATCCGAGCACTCTTGCAGGCGATGCAC
>JBCCEO010000938.1:0-2730 GCA_039030255.1 Planctomycetota bacterium
CAACTTTATCCAGTTGCTCTCTAGACGAGAGTGACAAATCAACAAAAAGCGTCCACTCCTGGCCGATTCGACATGCGCCGCCGCCTTGTTCGTTGAGCCATTCCTGGCGTACCTTCAAGCCGCAATTCATGGCGATTTTGAGCGATTCCTCCAATAAGTCCACGGAGTGCATTCTGTCGTTCGCCTTCTTTAGGATCAGTTGGGGTATAATCGCAACAGTTGCATTACCGACTCTTGCTTGCAAAAACAGATTGGCTTAGCATTAATGCCAGCGGTGCGGGAGCTTCGTCTCTCGGGAATTCTTCTTCTACCCAGAATTTCAAAGGTCCTTTCCGAGTCCCAGGCAGTCTGGCAAGAGACGGCCACTATTTCGATTAGCGGCTGCCGTCAAACAACGCAAGCTCGGATTATTAGGAAAATAGAATGAGTGATCGAAAACGGACAACGGTTGTCAATATAGGCGACCTCGCGACAGTGCGATTCAATGACAAGAAAATCGTAGATAGTGGCAACATCGAAGAAATGGGCGCTGAACTGCTATCGTTGGTCGATCGCGACAAGATGAAGCATGTATTGCTTAATTTCGACGGCGTACAGTTCCTTTCGTCAGCCGCTCTCAATAAGCTGATCATGATCGATAAGAAAGTGAAGCAGGCCGGAGGTAATTTACGGCTTTGCAATCTGACGAGCGAAATTATGGAAGTGTTTACGATCACGCGACTTGATCGCGTCTTCGACATTCGTAAGACCGAGAGTGATGCACTCAAAGCATTTGGTGTGTCTAGCTAAATCCGATCAGACGCTATTTGATCTAGGCCTCCAGGAGGAAGCGTAGTGGACGAGTCGAATTGGAATTGGGAACTCAACGAGACAATTCCAAGTTCCAAAGAGATCGGTCATCGATTGATCGAAAAACTACTCGCTGCCCTTACCGAGGTGGGCTGGGATGGCTCTGAGTTCTTCCACGTCCAAATGGCTGCCGAAGAAGCAATGATTAACGCCGTCACACACGGCAACAAAGAGGATGAAAAGAAAACGATAGAGATCGAATTCAAGGTCTCCGCCGACTCTGCATTCCTCCGTTTCAAAGACCAAGGAGAAGGTTTTTCTCCCGAGGCATTGCCTGATCCGACTGACGAAGATCATCTCGAAGTCGTCCACGGTCGAGGTGTCTTTCTCATCCGAAATATGATGAGCGAAGTTAGCTACAACGAATCAGGCAATGAAGTCACGATGCTAAAACATCGCAAACCTGAAGCGGCCTAACGCTTCCAAACACTGCCTCGTAGGTATTCGGATATGGCACGCGGCTCAAGACGAGAGTCAGCGGCTGTATCTTGCCCAAAACTCCGGTTCGTTTCTGTAAACTGCCGCCGCATGCAAGCATAATCCTCTGCTAGTCCAAATTTCGAGACATTTTGAAATTCAAGTTTTCAGAACGCAGACTCTCGCAAAGTTACTACACTTCTTGCTTAACCACTTTTGCGAAAAGCCTGACTCAGCGCAACTTCGCGAATCATCGTTCGCAACCGATACTGCTGAGCCTTAAGCCTTACCATGATGGTTTCCATGTCACCGGCATCGGAGAATTCAATAGTGCGGCCAAGTGCATAAGCCATGATGGATTCTGCTAACTCGCTTGCTAAGGCTTCTTCGCTATTTAGAAGAGCCTTCTTCAACTCCTGCACGTTTCGAAATGCAATTCCGTTCGGAAGAGTCCCACCAGGTTCAATCTCGACTTGCTGCTTCCCGACCAACTCACTGCTGCGCCAACGCCCGATCGTGTCAAAGTTCTCCAATCCAAAGCCGATGACATCCATCTTCTTGTGGCAAGACGCACAGACAGCTTGCTCTTGGTGTAATTGCACCATTTCACGATTCGTTTTGAGTTCTTTTGTCGCAGCTCCTAACTCAGGCACGTTTGGCGGTGGAGGAGCGGGTTTGTCGTGCAACAATTTTTCCATTACCAACGCTCCTCGAATCACGGGCGAAGAACCTAAGATGCGTTCAACGTCTTGGATGGCGCGACAACCGGCTTTGGTGGCACGACCAATCCGTTCACGACCATCAGTGGCGGTGTTGGCGGCGTATCCGGCCATTTTGTTCAGACGATAGACGTCGCCGGCCTGGGGATTGCGGGTGTATCTGAAGTAAATGACCTTTCAGTGCTGGTCATCGGATTCGGCAAGCAAGAAGACGGTCTGGCAGGAACAACTTTTGTCGACAATCTAAGTTTGACCGCTAGCATCCCCGAACCATCGTCGCTCTCCTTAGCCAGCCTTCTTGGATTGGTATTCTGTGCTCGACGGCGCAATCGGAATTGAGAGCTAAGATCTACCGACCCGACGGTATGCCGATATCGCCGACGCGATTTTCAAGGAAGATACATTCCAGCCCTTGCAATACCCGAAACGGATGCGAATCAAATTGGTAGAATTGGGGATCCAAGGATCAACTTCGGTACATCAAGAGCAGTAGCAGCCGAACACATCGACAGCCCACAGGAAAAAAATGAGCAACGACGATTCCAAAATCACCCCGGTGGGCATCGATTTGGGCACTACTTTTTCGGCAGTTTCCTATCTCGATGACGACGGCAAGCCAAACACCGTGCGGAAGGCGGAAGGGGATCTAACAACACCTAGTTTCGTATTCTTCGATCGAGCTGGTCCAATTGTAGGTTTGGAAGCTCGCGAGGCTGGAATCTCAGAGCCAGAACGACTGGCGCAG
>JBCCEO010000939.1:0-2708 GCA_039030255.1 Planctomycetota bacterium
CATGATGCCGCTGAAATCCGCCTAAGATGGGTTTAGCATATTCGCGATCAGCAGCGGAGTAAATGACAACCGATTTTTCAGGTGCCGGAGTACAGCCAAGTGCAGCCGAGAACAGGAAAAACAAGCCGCAAAGCCAATGATGAAAGTTTTTCATGGGTTTTGTGGAGTCGGTTTCTAAGGCGTTGGATGGGAAGGATGTTGCTGGTGAAGTTTAACGAACTCCGACGGGAATCCAAGAGTCAAATTAGATCTCCAAGCGGCCTATTAATCCCATCTACTAGCCAATGGGCCATTCATTTCATTGAGGGAATTACGACTAGAGAAAATGAGACTGCTATTTCCTCAGCTTGATTCGTACTTCACTCAAGCGACTTGGCTTTGTTTGGCTTGTATTCATGGTCGCGTTTTCTAAGGATGGTCATCTCGATGATTTCATCTGGCTCTTCTTTTACTTCGTCTTCTTTCTTCTCCTTAGTGGGATCAATCTTGGTCAGTGCGGACATGACCTCCAATCCCTTAACAACTCTTCCGAAGGCCGTGTAATTTTTATTCAGCTCGGGATTCGGCATCAGGGCGAAGAAGAACTGAGCGTAGGCAGAGTTAGCTTTCGGCGGCACTCCGGATAAGGCCATACCAAGCGTGCCACGATAGAAGTCTCTTGCTTCTGGCTTCGAGCGTTCACTAACGATGGTATAAGGGGGCTCGCCGAAATCATCGCCGCCTCCTTGAACCAAAAAGTGTTTCATCCCTGTTCCAAAAGGCTTGTGATCGTATTCGCCAGATTCCACGAGTGAGATAAAGTTTCCAACGGTTTCTGGAGCCTCATTTTCGAATAGCTCGACTTCGATGTCCCCCTTGGTCGTGCGAATTAACACCCGAGGTACTGGATTGTTGGGATCCGCATCCTTTTTCCGCTTTGCGTACTCTCGCTCGCGTTGAGCAATGAGGTCATCCAGGTTGTCGCGAATGAATGCCATTTGTTCTGGCGTTTCTAATTGCTTCGCTAGAAAGTCAATACTTTCTTTACCACGTTCGTATTCTGCCAGAGCAAAGCAAGTGATTCCGAGCAGGCGCTGCGCCTCGTTGAATTCAGGTCGATCTTTGACCAAGATTTCGAGGACTGGCAAGATGCCTTCAAAGCGGTCCGCTTCAACTTCTTCGCTACAAATTCGAAACAGCCAATTGGCAGTGCTTGCTTTTTGAGCGGGCGCTTCCGCAAACTCCTTAGCTGCAGCGAGCAGCATCTCATAGAACGCTTTGTCGGCTCTCGGATAGATCTCGTTCCAAGCCGCACGCCATTTATCGCCCTCCTCTCGTTCACCTGTATTGAACCGGACGGCAACTTCCTGCATTTCTTTCATGACTCCGCGGAGGTTTTCCACGGCCTGCTTAAATTCTTCGGTTTCCGGGCGGACGTCCAAGGGAGTCCGTCTTTGTGCAAAGCAGGTTGTTGGAAAGAAAAGCAGCAATAGGCAAAGGGTTTTGGAATGCATGAATTTAGCGAGGGAAAAATACAAAGTTTCGGGCCAGCGGTTTCAGTGTGTTCCCGTACTGATCCATAGATCTATTATCGATTACGATACGTGATACATTCAAGTTCAGCGGTCGCGAGTTTGGCGGACTTTTCCTCGAAGGTCTGCTAATTGTGCCGCGGCCGATGGATCCACATTCGGTATTTTAACTGTATCACGGGATTCTGTAGAGTCATCTTGTTCGGGGAGTTTCTCGACAAGTGGCCTAGGAGTACTTATCGATTCTTATGGCAAAGTTGCATCGATCCAAGTCTGCAAACAATCCAGGGCGTGGCAAAGCTAAGTTGGTTCCAACCAAGCTGCGCATCGTTTCTGGCGAGTTCCGAGGGCGACGGATTTCTTATAACGGTGATCCTGCAACACGCCCCATGAAAGAAAAAACTCGGGAAGCTGTATTCAGTCTGCTTGGGGGCAGACTTCCGGAAACCTGTGCGTTGGATCTGTTTGGAGGAACAGGAATCTTGGGGATGGAAGCCGTTTCACGCGGAGCGAAGGGCGCGATTATCTTGGAACTGATGCACAAGTCGGTCGCGACAATGAAGGAGACTTTGGAAGGGCTTGAGCTGAACGATCGCATCCGCGTGCAAAATGTCGATACGATTCGATGGCTCAAAAACTTTGAATTGCAACAGTTGCGCTATGCACAGCCTAATTGCGATTGGAATCTTCCATGGATTGTCTTTGTCTGCCCGCCATACAAACTCTGGGTGGCAGAATCCGAAAAGCTTGTTGCTGGTCTTGGATGCTTGGTTGAGGCGGCTCCAAGTGGCAGCAAAATCATTTGCGAGACGGACAAGCTTTTTTCGGTTGCTGACTCGATCGACAAGCTGGACTGGGATGTTCGACACTACGATCCAGCGTATATTTCTATAGCGCAAGTTGACTAGTTGCTCGCAGTGCGCAATCACGACTGCTTGCAATCCGAATCGAACTTCCGTTCATTGCGGGGCGCAAGAAAATAGGCTTCAAACTCCGGTTGAGCTTGAAGCCTCTTGCAAATCCTTGATAGGCAATTTGGTCCGCGGGACGCAGTGTTCGCAGCAGGCCTACTAGCAGAATAAAAGCGGCACCCAAGTGGAACGAAGGCAGCAGCTAAGCCGCCTAGCTGCGAGATTCGAGGACAGTGTCAACTACGAGACGCCTGTCGTCCTCTGTTCCTTGAGCGAGAGAGATACC
>JBCCEO010000940.1:0-2702 GCA_039030255.1 Planctomycetota bacterium
CAATTGCGGCTTGGCTGACTCGATACTTGATTGTTTCAATGGACAAAAATCAAAGTGCTTTATCTCGTATTTGTGTGGGTGCTTCTTTCGCACAATTTCGATACGACTCAGCCCGGAGCGGCAAATATGGCATAATTGTATAGTCAGGACGGAATTCGGCTGGACGAGCCTTAGAACGTCCCAGATCCGCCATACTGTCCCATAGTGCAAGGATTTTGGCCTGATCCGAGGTTGCTAGAGCCGAATACCAGGCTTAGCGAAGCGGAATCCAGTTGTTCAACACAACTTTCCGTAGCAGTTTGGTGGGTGCCAAGATAAACTTGTGTAAGACGCGGGGCTAACTCCGGTCTCCGTTTTAAACCACGCAAAACCCTGATTGGGGACGAGATTCCTTAATCCTATCCTTCCTTGAATTCAAAATAGACCGAGCCATGAAGTCTCATTTTCAACTGATAGTGCTTTTGTCCGGATTGACGACGTTCGCATATGTTGGCTGCAGTCAACCTAGCGAGGGACTACCGACTCTTAAGAAACGCGAAGCGCGAGCTGTTGTTTTTGCAGAGGATCGCAGCTTGAGAAACCAGGCAACATCCGGTGTCAGTACAGGGTCTGGAATGAGCTGGTCGAGTGGAATGACGTTCGGTTCAGGAGGCACTTATGGGTCGGGTATCACTTTTGGGGCAGCAGAAGTAGCCAATAGCAATGGCTTCACTTATGGCTCGGGCGTAAGTTATGGTGGCGGGATCACTTTGGGGTCCGGGGCCACTGCTGGAGGTGGCATCGCCTTTGGGTCAGGAGCGACCCAAGGTGGGGGATTAGTATTTGGATCAGGCACAACTTTCAGTTCGGGTGTGACTTTCAGTTCTGGTGGAACCGCAGGCTCAGGCGTGACAAACGCGCCCAGCAATCAGCAAATGGCGATGAAGCCGAATAAGAAAGAGCCCACAGATCGGATTGTAATTCCAGAGGCTCGGGGTGGCAGGTCAGGGGCTTTATTCCAACTGTTGCAGAGTCGTAGTCAACAACGAGAGGCAGAGATCGATGTCGAAATGGTCGACTTTGCAGGCCTTCAAAAAATCATCGCGGACAAGCGCGGCAAAGTTGTTGTGCTTGATGTCTGGAGTACTTCCTGTCTGCCTTGCATGCGTGAGTTTCCAAACCTCGTAGCACTAAGCAGAAACTACGATGACGATGTCGTTTGTATCTCTCTAAACGTGGACTACATTGGCTTGCCGAAGAAGCCCGTCGAGACGTACAAAGCGAAAGTGGTAGAGTTTCTACGCAAGGAGAAAGCGCAAATCGTCAACCTGATGTCCACTTTGTCGGACGAAGAAATGAGCGGCAAGTTGGATTTCGGTTCCATTCCGGCCATTCTCATTTACGATCGCAAGGGAACATTGACTCACAGTCTGGGTGAGCATAACGGCGGCGATGACGGACTCACCTACGAGGGTGATGTCATTCCGAAATTGGATGCAATATTGCAATAAGATTTGTCGGTCTACCGCATTTGGACAGCCGCATTTAATGGCGGCTGAGCCGCGTCTCCTGAGCTACTCTTGGATTGGTATGCGGCCAATATACTCGATAAGACGAAATGTCTGATGAGTGCATTGGCCACGACTTCTTTTCGTTTTGCGATTCCGTCCATTCGTGCGACGTATTAGCCTACAATGAGGTTGCTACAACACTTCATTCCTCGCCTTCCGAAGCAATGCGAAATCGCTCCCCGCACGCAGGCTTTCCGTTTCTTTTCACGCTTCTAATATGTTGCGATTCGCTCGCGCAGGAAGACGCGGCGCAGGTTTATATTTCGCAAGTCAAACCGTTGCTCGCGGAGAAATGCTATTCATGTCACGGTGCTTTGCGTCAAGAATCGAACTTGAGGTTAGAAACGCGGGATCTCATTTTTTCTGGTGGTGATGGCGGATCAACAATTGATCTTGAGACACCGCTGGAAAGTGAGATTTTGCTGCGTGTTTTGGCGACTGATGATTCTCGTATGCCACCCGAAGGAGAGGGGGCAGCGCTTAACCAAGATGAAGTTGATTTGCTACAAAGCTGGATTGAAGCGGGAGCATTGGCGCCCAAAGAAGAAGTTCCCGCCGGCCCCAACGAGCATTGGGCTTTTCAACCTCCAGCTTGCGAAACGCAGAAACGGACCATCGACTCAATTTTGGACACTCGGCGCCGCTCTAAAGGATTAATTGCTTCTCCACCAGCCAATCGTAGCATCGCGTTGCGGCGGATTTATCTTGACTTGATTGGCTTGCCACCCACACTCGAACAACTTCAAGATGATCGACCATGGGAAGCGATCGTCGAGGAACTTCTCGCCAGTCCCCAGCACGGAGAGCGATGGGCTAGGCATTGGATGGATATTTGGCGTTACTGCGATGATTATGGCCTTGGTGAGCAACTCCGATACAGTCAAAAGCATATGTGGCACTGGCGGGATTGGATTATTGATTCGATCAACGCGGAAAAGGGTTACGACCGCATGATTACGGAGATGCTTGCAGGAGACGAATTGGCCCCAAATGATGAGGGGGTTGTCGTTGCTACGGGTTTTTTGGCACGGAACTATTATCTCTTCAATCGAACAACATGGCTTGACGCACACAGGGACCAAGCCCAGGAGGCCGGTCCCCTAGGGGCAGGGTGGCCCCTGGGTCCTCTCCTACCCCCTCGCGGGTAGGCGC
>JBCCEO010000941.1:0-2700 GCA_039030255.1 Planctomycetota bacterium
ATGCCTAGCATTCTCCAACCACGGCGGCACAGTCGCCACGCATCCCTGACCACGTGCGCTAGGTCCGGAGATGTTAGTAGACACGGTTTCTGGAGGCGTGAGCTAGCGCCTGGTGGGCCTCCATCACCAGCCGATGCCTAACCGCTATCCGCGGCACCTGCCGATCCTGACCATTACTGGTGTCCATGAAGTACAGCTCGTGGTCTTGAACATACATCTACCAGGGATTCCGATTTCATCGAGCCCACGTGTGTCCATGAGCATTTCGCCGTCGTTGTTTTCGATGCGATAGAAGCGCACATTGAAGCTGCCAACTCGTTCGATTGGGCTGTAGTCGCAACTAGCTAAATAATCCTTAGACGCGACAATTTGGCAGCTATGGATGAACCGTATGCCGATTGGCTGGCTGAGTTCCACTGCGGCTTGGAGCACACCATGAAACGCCCGCAAGCGTTCTTGGGGCTCGAGCACTTGCGACATCATTTCGGTGATGAGGAACGTCGACTTAGTGGCCGCCAGAATTTCTTCTGCGTTGTCGCAGGACCAAGACTGCTGGACAATTTCCTCTTCACCAGGTGCTTCTCCTTCGCGTCGAGCGAACATGATGGCAGTTTGGCTAGGCAAAGTGGCGTCTTTGAACTCGCAGAGCAACTTGGAGTGTGCGATGAGTACCAAATCGCTTTTCCGATTCTCTTTCGCAAATTCCTCCGCGTTCTCCTCACCTTCCCAAATCTGTGCTCCGGAATCGATGAGTGCGTTTGTACGCGTTACCAACTCTTTTTTATCCAAGCTAACGTCCTCAGCGAACATTAGCTCAGCCATCTGCATGCCCATTGACGAAGACTGAACTCTCAAAAGGGAAAAGAAGGACTACAAGCAATCAAATCAAGCCATCGATGCGGATTATTTTTCCGCGTCTTCCAACTTAAATTCCTTTTCCTTTTCAATGTCAGCCCCAATCATGGTTCGAACATTTTTGGCTTGTTTGCCAACTGCTTCAGCAGACCCAGATACTTTCAAAAAGTAGTAGTCTTTCGGCTTGCCCGCTTTTTCTTCTACAACGATGACATTGAGAACTTGGCTGTTTGGTGCTGCGATCGTTTTTTGGGCAAATGGAGGACCGTCTGGCTTGTTCCAGGTTCCTTTGCAGTCGATGAGAATGTAACTGCCGGCAGTACATTTACCTTGTGTCATTTTTGTTTCCAGACCATCTTCTTTGAATTGGCCGATCCAGCGTTCGACATTGGCCGCGACGCCGCCTGTTGGGCCGCCGAAGTAGAACACGACCACGTCAACGGACTTGGGAGCGGAGAACTGAGCTGCTCGCATTGACGATGTCGGCGTCGTTTCTTTCCAGTCGCTGGGTACTTTGAGCTCGAGTGAACGAGCTTTGACTGTTTTCGTTTTCTCTTTGTTGTTCGCTAGGGTCGATGAACCGCACAGCAGGACGGTAAGGCAGCAAACAAGTGCGCAAACGGAAAATTGAACAGGAGAGAAATAAAATCGCATGGATTGGGTCTCTTATTATCGGTGTCGCTGGGATGCAGAACTACGAGCGAGATCGGGAGCTTTCTCGCTCGATGCGAAGGGCCATGATCCATTAGTGCGGAAAGCTCGGTTGTTGGCAAGGTCCAGCAAGTCCATGATCCTCACGGAGCTGCATCCGCGTGTTCGTCTCGTTTGCTACAATTTCGATTCTTGCTGATGCAGCTGGCATTTAGCCTTTGATACCAGTCTTAAACGACTAAGAATAATAAATTATGGCGTCATCCAAAGAGACAGTTGATTTTGCGAAGTATCGCACGCCGGAGTTGTTTCAAAAAATCTCTGGAATGTTGAATTGGAAGGGAACATTTGCGAGCGGGTTCTATTATGCGCTACTCGCAATGACTGGTTTGACACTGGTATTCGTTGTCTTGGCCGGCGGTGCTGCCTACTACGAGGCTTCAGGCTGGAGGTGGATTGGAATCGTACTAACAATTTTGGTGACAGGACTCCCGATCTCGATGCCAAGTGGCGTCATCTATTCCTTGGCACGCCTGATTCGCCTGAGTCTAGATAATTTGCTGCTTGTGGTGGATCTCTTGCTGGAGACGGCCAAGAAAATTGCCAAGGACATCCACTCGGTGCGTAGTGGCGATTCGCGAATGCCCTCTGCAAAGGAACTTGTGCGCGGCGTTTACTCGGAAGTTTTCCTGCCCATATTGGAGCAGATTATTTCGGACCAGTTTTGGCTACTGGGCAGACCGGCTCTATTCCTTTATCGCTTGACACTTGGCAGATTGATTCGCTTGGTGATCCAGATTCTGCCCGACAAGACGCTCGACGAGGAAGAAGCCGAGAAAGTAACTGAAGCTACAACTTCGGGATTGGAAGCGATCGCAGACAACGAAACAACTTTGCTTGGTGCACTGACTTGGACACAAGAGAAGTTGAAGAAATATGGTGGCCGCGTCAAAACCATGGTCATGATGCCTTGCTACATCGTGCTTGGCGTTGTCCTGATGATCAGTCTTGCGATCCTGTTACTCGACTGGACGATAGTGCATTGGATCTTCTCGCTAGGCGGAACAGAGCAACCGCCCTCTTAGGTTTGCGCAAGCACTGTCAATCATAGATCCGCTTCGAAATCAATTCGTTGCGTCGGCAAGATGCCGTCGCACTGGATTTCAATCTTGCTCAAGTCGGACTCCTCGACGC
>JBCCEO010000942.1:0-2694 GCA_039030255.1 Planctomycetota bacterium
CTAGCCTGGTGGTTGAACAACAAAACGAGCAGCAGCCAGAGCAGCACCTGGATACTGAGGTTGACGAGCAACAAGTTGATACGCAACCAGCACACAGACCAATTCTCAACACGCAGCCAGCGCAACCTCCACAGCGTTTAGCTTACGAGAATTTGTGGGGGATGAAGGGCCAGGATTTTGAAGTGACCAACCAGCCGCAGAATGCTCAAACGCTGGAGCATCTCTTAGTTGAGCCCGTTTTGGAGGATGCGTTGGATCGACCTAATATGTCGCATATTGACCAGCAAGTCGAAGTAAACAACGGACAACAAAATTCGCAACCGCAGCAAGTCGAAGAAGACAACCAATTGCAAAATGCTCCACCGCAGCAAGTAGTAGAAAACGCCAATGCAGAGAATGCTCCAAGCAAAAGTATAGAAGTTGATCCCAACCACTCGAAAGGGCTCTAGTCCGTCAAGGAATGTCAAAACGATTAGGAAAAAGGACCATTCAATCACGTCACAGATTGCCCTTCTACAAATCGAACGCTGTCTGAAGTGTGGCAGAAACATCGGCGGCCCGCCCCGTACAAACGAGCCGGCTACGTGCAGTTTAGTAGGTCCGAAGCTACTGCCTGCAGAAAACTTTCGTGCACCAACAAGCTTTAGTTGCTGCCACTAGCACACATTGGATTGTTACGGGAGCACCAAGTTGCCAACTATTAGTTTCCCTGTTATTGCAGGGCGACGTAGGTCTCCCAGCCCAACTGCAACGACCGATTCACGGAGCAGTGTCGGCTCGATGACGCGCTTTGCGCAGAAATCGACGCGTTGTTTCGAATCTGATACCGGAAGCAGCTGTGTTTCCAGGATGAGCAGATGGCATCCCTAGCGAAAAGTAGAGTTCAGATTCATGCGACATTTCGCCCCCGACACTTTTGGGCCAACGTCAATTTAAAAGGAAGCGATCCATGAGTTGGTTGAAGCGTGCTGAAAACTTCATGAACAATCCGCTTGTGAAAAATCAGCTTAAAGTCACTGAGGATACAACAACGGAAGACGTCCAAAAACTTCTGAAGGGCGTTAGCGGCAACAAAAGTCTCTACGGCGGTACAGTCAAAGGCAAGAGGATTCTGTACACCGCTTCGGAGGCTTTTCGTACCGGCGGCGATAAACTGGATAGAAAGTCTCGGAATCGGTCCGACGAAAGGAATGCCAGGAAGGAAGATGGCCGCAAGTTCTTGGAGCAGATCATTCGACAAACTGCCTCGAAGAAGGTTGGCGCTGACCTGGGGAAAGGCGGATACGTCAAGCCCAGTTCAAATGCTCTATCGCAAGCGATTGAATCCGCCGGACGCGAGCTTTGGAAGAGTTCGTCTAGCTTGGCTGTCAAAGATGCTAAGAAGTTCACACATGCAATAAATAAGATTGTGGATCGCGTTCAATTCAAAATCAAGATGTTCGCAAAAAACAGAGTTGCTCCACGAAGTCAGAAGCCTAGTCAGTCTGCAGGCTCGATGATACTCGAGTCATCCAACACGATCGAATTAAAGAGCAAGGCACAGCACACTGCACCTGATATCCGGATTGGCGACGAAGTTTTTAAGGCAGTAAAGCACCTAGGAACTGGCGGCTTTGGTCTGGTCCTGCAGTACGAAAGCAATACGACGGCCGGCAAGTTTCGCGCGGTGAAGTTTCCCAATGACGCTGCGCAGCAGAAGTGTGTTGATAACAGTGCAGCAATGAAAGAACATCATCTTGATGCGAAGAAGGAATTGGATGCAGGCAAACGCTTCGCCGCGAACAACGCAAATATCATGGGTTTTACTCATTGCCTGCACCTAGCCAATGGAACCGTCGCCATCGTAGGCGACGTCGCCGCAAATGGAGATCTGAAAAGCTTCGGTGACAAAGTAAGGACGGCTTTTCGTTCCAATCACATTACCAAGTCTGCTCGGAAAGCAATCAATTTAACGCTGATCAAAGACGCAGCAGAAGCGCTCAAGGCCCTACATGGGGCGCAGAATGCAGCTGGCATTCATGGCGATATGAAGGCCGAAAACATCGGACTAGATGCCAACGGCGTGGGGCAGCTCATCGACCTTGGCTTTGCTCAGCAAGGTACCACACTATCCCAGTTCAAGGGGGATGAACTGATTGGAAATAACATCTATCGTGCACCTGAGCTTGCAGTGCATGATCTTCACGTGCTAAAAATAGCCGAGGATCCGCAGGAGGACTTGAAGCAAGACCTGAGGGATTTGTTGAGCTTGCAGGGGAGCTCAAGCAAGTCGAATTCGAATGAGCTCTTAGAAACATCGCTAGATACGCTTTTTAATGACGTCAAACATGACTACATGCGTGCAGAATGGATCGCTCAGGGCGTCCCAGTACAAGATGGGGGCAAGGCAATAATGGAGGGTAAAAACTTTGTGACGAACAAGGTCGACATCTTTGGGCTTGGAGTTGCCGGTTACGAAATGCACCGTGGCAAGATGCCAGCAAAATTCAACCCCAAGTTGAATAGGGAGAACAATAATTTCTTGAGAGTAAGAAGGAGCAAGAACCTCGACCCAGACAACACTGCCAAGCAAAAAAAGTACCGCGAGGAACTGCGAGTTGCGACTCAAAGCTTGGCGGATTTCGCCTCCACTCCAGACGCAAAGGGCATTGGAAAAGATGCTTCTTTTGTAGACGTGGATAACGTGGATAATGC
>JBCCEO010000943.1:0-2669 GCA_039030255.1 Planctomycetota bacterium
TACCAGCGCGGCACGAAGAAGCAGCCGGAGAGGTATCGTGTTGAGGGAGGTGGTTTCCAGGTCGGTGGAAATGTTCTTGACGCAAAGCTTAGCAAAGTTTCAAAATACGGCTCGCTGGGTTGGAGTCGAATTATGCCGATCCGCTCTGACCAAGTCTCGAAATCCAACCTTGGCGTTCGACAACCCGGCGAAAACTTGATGAAGGTGCCCGTCTATGATGCAGAGCAAGAGTTATTTGGTGGACAACTCGGATTGAAAATTCAGTCTTTGCGAACGGGCGCAGAGGAATTCTTGGGATACGCCTATCGCCTCTCGCTTCAAGAAAAAGAATCAGAACAAACGCTCTTTGACGGGATTGTTGGCGGCACAATATATCGTCCTAACTATTCGATTATGCCCAAAATGCATTTCAATCCATTCAATAGGATTGTTGCACTGCAGTTCGGAGGCAAGTTGCATTTTGCGAAACTCGAAGAGCTTGGCATCAATGTCAAAAAGTATGCCGCGAAGTCGGAAAAGACTGAGCCGCAGCTCACCGTCTCAACGCGTGTACCAGTGACGATACTCACGGAACCTGTTACGAAAGTGAAATTCCAGGCTACCGGCGGCAAGGGTTCGTATACTTTCAAAACGGTCAATCCCTTCAATCCTAGATTTCCATCCGTCGACAAGCGACTCGATCCCACTTGGATGGACCCGAAGACAGGCGTGCTTGAGATCAAGTTAGGGGCAGCGCGACAGGAGCTAAGCATTCCTTCAAAGTTCCGCAAGTTATTTGAGGCAGCGAAAGAAGAAGGAAAGCCTACGAAAGAAGTCGTGGAGCAGTATATTGCGGAAGTGAACGCCGATCTCAAGGGGATTGTCCGCAAGCCATTCCGAGATGTGCCGTTTCGGATGCAAGTGAAGGCGATTGCAGAAGATTCTCAAGGGGCAACCGGCTCCATCTTGCACGACGTGATTTTGGTCGTCCCATTGGACGACGTTTTGAAAGCCCTGCCCCAGTAAAGATAGTAAATCAGTTGTCCCAACTGATTTCCGTGAAATACATCTGGGCAGACCACTACTCTCGTAGCAATTTAAACTACCGCTCACGCAAGAATGTCGTGCACCGTGTCGCCGCCGATGATAAGCGGGCGGTCGCTGGTGTCGTAAATCTCAGTATTCGGATCGATACCCAAAATCTGATAAATCGTCGCGGCGAGATCCTCAGGTTTCACCGGTTTTTCTGCTGGGAACTTGGCTGCTTCATCGGACTTGCCATAAACGTAGCCCCCTTTGACGCCGCCTCCTGCTAACAAGGCGGTGTAGCATTGCGGCCAGTGATCGCGACTAACATTCTTGTTGATTTCTGGCGTGCGCCCAAACTCGCCCATCCATACGACGAGCGTTTCTTCGAGCAAACCACGCTCTTCCAGATCATCAAGCAAAGTTGGCAGTGTCTGATCGGTTAGCGGTAATTGATACTTGTCGACGATTTTGTACATCCGAGTATTGTCAAAGCCGTGGGTGTCCCAACCGCCGTCATTCACCCGGCGGCCACCGATGCTATTGGAGAAATAAACGGTCGTAAACTTGACGCCCGACTCGACTAGGCGTCGTGCCAACAGACAACTTTGTCCGTAACTGGTGCGACCGTACTTTTCGCGGACGCTTTCCGGCTCTTCGGACAGATCGAAGGCCTTACGAACTTTGCCCGAAGTGAGCATGTTGATTGCACGTTGGTAGTATTCGTCGAAGCCTTGTGCCTCGGAGGAAAAGTCGAGCAATTTTGCTTGCTGGTCCACGAGCTTTTGCAGTTCGCGCCGGCGTTGCATGCGGTCGACGGAAAGTCCCGAAGGTAGGCTGAGTTCAGGCAGATTGAAATTGGGGCTATTGGGATCTTCGAGGACTAGCAGCGGATCGTGCTTCTTGCCAAGGAAGCTTGCGTGTTGGGCCGGTACGATCGATCCGTCACGAATGACGTGAGGGTAGGAAACCGAGGTCGGCATTCCATTTGAATTCGGCGCGAGATGGTCTATCACGCTTCCGTAGGCCGGATAGAGGTCGAGCGAGTCGCGAAGACGCTGGTCATCGCTGGGCGGTTCGTGCCCACTCAGTGCGTAGTAACCAGCAGAAGCGTGGTTTTTCATCTTATGCGTCATTGTGCGGATCAGGGTGCAGTGGTGCATTCGCTTGGCCATCTCTGGCAAGAGCTCGCACACTTGAATGCCATCGGCGCTCGATGAAATCGGATTGTAGGGACTCCGGATCGTGGACGGTGCATCGGGCTTCATGTCAAAAGTATCTAGTTGACTTGGCCCGCCCCACTGAAACAAGAAGATTACCGACTTTGCTCGGGGTTTGATCGTTGGCTTGTTGGAATCTCCGCCCTCCCCTGCCCTGAGCAGTTTGGGCATGGTCAGTCCAAGCACGCCGCTGCCACCAATCCGCAACATGGCGCGTCGAGAGAATTCAGGCTTCCACATTTGTTTTTTCCTAATTGCGAAACAGGAATTCTTTTGCGTTCATGATAGCCCAGGCGATATCCTGCACGGCCAAGAGGCGGTCTCCAGGCGAGGATTTTAGCAGCCCGATTCCAGCTTGAAGCTCTTGCGCGGAGGGCGCTCGAGAAAGTGCCGACCAATACAACTCTTCGACAATCTGCGAGTCGCTGATTTCCGAATTTGCCA
>JBCCEO010000944.1:0-2668 GCA_039030255.1 Planctomycetota bacterium
CGGGTTGGAACAGCGTAGTTAGCTCCACACGGCCTTGCTCCCGAACCATGCCGTGGATACGTTCCATATAAGTGTGGATCGGAGTCTCGTCATAGACAACAGTTGGAACAGGTGGTTGCCGTTCTCTAAGAATGCGTCCAAAAGCACTGACTAAATCCCAGACTTCAAGCGGCTCGATGGGTTGTTCGACTACCGGTGTTCGGCGTACGGGCAAGTCGTTGACCATTCTGGAGTAGCGCAGCTGCCATTGCTCGCCACGTTCTTGCAATATCGAGGCCGCGTCGCGAATCCGCTTGTATTCCATCAGCCGATAGACCAACTCGTCGCTCATTTCCGTATCGAGTTCGGTCTCTTCTTCGACCTCCTGTTCGTTGCTGGGGATCGCTTGTTTGGATTTCATCTCCACGAGCAAGCTGGCTATCTCCAAGAACTCGGCCACGTCGTCAATCTGAAGTTCCACGAGTACTTCGAGAAAATCTAAGTACTGCTCCGTGATCCGCGCTAGCGGAATTTCAGCCAAGCTGAGTTCCTCGCGGCGCACGATGTGCAACAGCAGGTCCAAGGGACCGCAATATTGAGCAATGTCTACAGAGAAATCCATCCCAAGGGTCTTAATGGACAAGCCACGTTGATAGCAAGGTCAATCCATGCTGGCAAAAATCTGAAGTCCATATACTCGAAAGCAATAATGCCAGCATCCGAAGCCACTACTGGGCCATCAATTCTTGCAAATGAAAATGATGTTTTCCCAATGCGCCCCCATAATTTCCGGCCGATATGCGAATGACTTCGTCCTCGTCGAGCAAGGAACGCATAGCTGCTTTCATCGCCGCCGCGACCGCTTCTTCGTCGATTCCGTCGATGACGATTTCGTAGGCAGCATTCTCTTCGTCCGTCATTTCTGTTTCTCGGAAGCCCTTGAGCGTAGGACACCACTTGTGGTTCGTGCTGGCTGAGAGTTTCGGGTACTTCGATCCGACCTTCGAGCCGCTGCGCACGATGCCCGTTGGAAAAGGTGTGATGGCACCCGGAATCTTATCAATCGCTGCGACAGCCCTTCGCATGGCTGGAACGATCGCATTAGCCTTTCGCCCAGTTACGATCAGGTTGCCACCACCGATGCCTTTGCATGTTCCAGTGACATCATCAATCACGAATTCTCCGTCCATCACGGGGACTCGCCAAAACCTACGATTGCCAAGTTTTTTTGCGATCTGAAAGCCATCGCCAAAGTAGCGTAGCTGTGCTCCCAATTTAATGTTTTCGCTGCGTTCCGAATCCATACCGCCGTAGCAGGCGGTGGTTGGGCAAGTCAAAACGTTCTGTCCAACACGAAGCGTTACCTGTGCTTCTAAACCTTTGCGACTGGTGGCGAACGCGAGCAGAGAAACTCCGGGTCGGTTATCGGGAGTCTCCGAGGCTGGGACAAAACGCTCTACTCCAGCTTCCAACTCGCACCCAATAACGCTCGAGCTGTGGCCGCAAAAGTTCTGGGCCGCCAACCGAACGAAGGCATCATCATGCGCCGTAATGATCAATCTCGTCGCACGCATTGTGAATGCTTCTGCGTAGGTCGAATCAACTCGAGGGCCCATCGAAGGTTTCCGTCCCGTTAGTTTGCCGAAGCGAATCTCAAAAAGCGAAGCGAACTTGGCTGCCTGATCGTCGGCCGCCTAAGTAGATTTCATGCTAGCCTGCGTCACGTTGCTCCGCTAGGTGGGAAGATTCGCGGCACGAGCTATCGAGCGGTTTTCGACACGGCGACATATGCTCATGTTAGAATCCCTGGTCTTCGCCCCAGAAACGACGATGTCCGCATTTAAAAGTTGCGTCATAGTTGCGCCATTCCAAAATCGGCGTCCCGCTTAAGGGAGTGTCGGACCGGGCAAAAACGCTTCGCAGGTCGGCGACCGGAGAATTCAACATCTGCGGTTCGACCTGCCGTAGGTGTGCTTGCTTGTGCCTCATCCCAGGTAGCGTAGTACGAGTCGCAAGAGTGCAAAATCGCTCAGGAGCAAAATAGGAACTTCACGGCGCTCGCTTTCGGGCACTCGCAATCTGTCACTTGGATCACAACACGGGAAAGAAATAAAATGGACATCGCAAAACGAATGGTTCTAGTGCTGGTCGTTAGCTGCTTAAACTCGGGCGCGTTATCAACTCTTGCCGACGATCGCCCGAATATCGTGGTCATTCTCTGTGACGATTTGGGGTATGGCGACTTGGAATGCTACGGTCACCCGATCATCAAGACTCCGCACCTCAACGCATTAGCGGCTTCTGGGATCCGTTTGACATCGTGCTATTCTGCCGCACCTGTATGTTCTCCCTCGCGAGTCGGTTTGCTTACCGGTCGTAGCCCGAATCGCGCTGGCGTTTACGACTGGATTCCTGCAGCAAGCCGACCTCGGCCGGATGCCAGAGACCAAGTTCACATGCGCAAAGACGAAGTCACCTTGCCAAGTTTGCTGCAGGCGCGCGGCTACGCGACTTGTATGTCGGGCAAATGGCACTGCAATGCGAAGTTTAATTCGCCGGCGCAACCACAGCCCGGTGATATGGGATTTGACCACTGGTTTGGTACGCAAAACAACGCGGCGCCCTCGCACGAAAACCCCAGGAACTACGTTCGAAATGGTGAAAAGGTTGGAGCACTGGAAGGTTTCAG
>JBCCEO010000945.1:0-2663 GCA_039030255.1 Planctomycetota bacterium
GCTGCTCTCCAGCCTCAGAATAATGATCGCTATCGACTGCAGAGTAGTTAAAGTCAGCTAGTTTTCCTCGCCCCTTTGCCGACTCGCGAAATTGCGGATTAAATGCCGTTGCTTGCAGCAGCAGCTTCCGACGCAATTCCTCGTCGCGCGTGGTCTGCCACAGGTAATGCATTGCGTTAGCAGTCGTCAGACCATGCAATCCGATGATTCCCGGCTGTCGCATCAGCAATTCACCGGCGCCAACAAATGTCGCGTCCCATATTGACTGCGCGCCAATTCCTTTCTGCAATCCATCGAGGGCAAAATCAAATGCCGCCTTTGGGGATTCTTGCCGGTGTGTCTGGATGATGCCGTTCGTCAGTCCTGAGTCGTTTTTCCCGAAACGCCAATTCTCAGGGAATGTGTTGACAACTTCGTCAATTTCCCGCCATGACCGATCTGGGGCGAGATCGTTTTTCGCCGGGTTCGGTTCACCATTGTGATTCAGCAGGGCAAAAGTCAATGAACGCAAAACGGGCTCGGCGTGCTGCCAACCGATAACTTGCAGCGTCCGCCAGCCATTGGCCAAGTAGATTGCCTTGTGACCAATCGAACGATAGTCTCGTGCAGCATATCGCACAAAGTGCTCAAACACTTCGTTCGAACCGAAGCTTCGAACCAGCCCTGCCGTTGCGGCGTCTGCCTTTTCTAAATCCCACTGCTCCATTGCGGCATGGAATTGCTTCGAAGCAGTCATGCCCAGGGGGACTTCGCGCTCGTTCGCCAAAGCGGGCATCTTCCATCCCGAGCGTTTCTTTTCGTCCGCCTGTGACGACTTGAAGTAGTCGATGGCCCAGAAGATTGGCAGCCAACGATCTTCGTCCGGCCCGGCTACACTGGCTAAGTGGCAAGAATTGACGACAAGAACACAATGAAACTTGAAGCCCACACTTGGTCGAGGCTGAACATTGCGAATTGCCGCGAGAAACAGTCCAGTTAGCACTTGTTGGTAGGATGCTCCCTCGCGAATTTTTTCCGCGACGCGCGACAATACAACATCCCGTGGGCTTTCCTCAATCAGTTGCACCAAGGGCTCTGAATCGTCTGAGAACTGGACATGCTTAGATTCGAGATTTGCTTCCGAAGCAGTTAGCAGCGGCAATTTGCTGGTGAGTACAAGTCCAGAACCGAGGAGTAGGGAAGTTCCACTTGATGTTGCGAGAAAACTTCTACGATTACTTGTCATCAGCTTTCTTCTCAATCTGTACGTGGTATGGGAATCCGTGAGTATACCTCATTCGCACCCATTTTCCTTAGACGAGATCAAACAATAAACCCAACTTTAGAATATGCGAATCGAGTAATCACGACCGCCAAACCCTAAAGCTTCTGTTAAGATGCGGTGCAAATGTGACTCTCAAAGAACGCACTTCGGAAGTTGAGGCTTTCTCGTGGACAAAGTTAATCAAGTCATGGCGGCCCTCAAGAAAAAGGGCAATCCGCAGCGGATCAAGACCTTTGCCAATCATGGAGCTCCAACGGATGCGATCTTTGGTGTGAGTGTTGCTGACATGAAGGTTATCGCAAAGCAAATCAAAGGAAAACAAGAACTTGCCTGTGAGCTTTACGAAACAGGCAACAGTGACGCGATGTATTTGGCCGGGATGGTAGCTGACGGATCTCAAATGACGAAGAAACTTCTCGACTCATGGGCTAAGAAAGCAACTTGGCTGATGATCTCTGAGTACACGGTGCCCGGAGTCGCAACCGAAAGCAAACATGCTCGTGGCTTGGCAACGAAATGGATCGCAGCAAAGAGGGAATCCGTCGCCTCGAGTGGTTGGAGTACCTATGCAGGAATCGTCGCAACGACGGACGATGATGAACTCGACTTGGCAGAAATCCGTGACTTGTTGGGCCATGTTGAGTCAGAAATCGGAGAGGCGAAAAACCGAGTTCGCTACACGATGAACGGATTCGTGATTTCGGTTGGATCTTATGTAATACCGCTTAGTACGCGTGCTAAGCAAGTGGCAAAGAAGATCGGCAAAGTCGACGTCGACTTGGGTGGAACATCTTGCAAAGTTCCCTTAGCGACCGAGTACATTGCTAAAGTTGAGAATTCGGGGCGTCAAGGCAAGAAACGCAAGACGATCAAATGCTAGTGAAATGGCAGCAGTCAAATTTGGTTAGGTTGAGACATTAGTCTTGCTTTTCGACTGTTCCATCTCGACCATGCGGCCCAAAATCTCTTCGAGGCTCATTCGTATCGACCAATTCGGATAATCTTGCTTGAGCTTGCGTAGGTCGCTGATGTAGCAAATATGGTCGCCGACTCGATTCGTTTCGCTATAAGTATGATCGATTGAATTGCCGCTGAGTTTCTCGATCAATTCGATACATTCCAGCATTGAAGCTGCATTTTCTCGCCCACCGCCTAAGTTGTACACGGCACCCGGCTTAGGAGCCTTGGAGAATTCCTCGAAGGCAAATACAACATCGCTACTTTCAATTTGATCGCGTACTTGCTTTCCTTTGTAACCGAAAATCGTGTAGGGCTTCTTGTGCACTGCAACGTGCACCAGATAGGAAAGGAAGCCATGTAGCTCGACGCCGGAATGACTAGCACCAGTCAAGCAACCCCCGCGAAACACTCCAACGTTCATATCGAAATAGCGACCATA
>JBCCEO010000946.1:0-2659 GCA_039030255.1 Planctomycetota bacterium
ACGATATCTACGGCGCCAGCGTCCTTTCGCGTATTATTCAGTACGTCTTCTTTTGGAACCCCGATGGCCAAGTCGTCAAAACCGTCCCCGTTGAAGTCCCCTACCGCAAGGGAGTAACCAAACAGATCGCCATTTTGAGAAACTGAACGGCTAATAGAGCTCTGTGTGAGTCTCTTGTGTCGAACGTCAGATAGCCCAGATTGAGATCCGTAAATGATTTCAACTTCGCCAACGTTCCTAGCAAAGGGGTGAAGATCTTCACCCGGAACCCCGATTGCTAGGTCCTCGTACCCGTCATTGTCAAAATCTCCCGCAGCGATAGAAAAGCCAAATTGGTCGCCTGAACCAATGCTAGAGGCAAGGAACGAACTCTGAGTCAGTACCATCGAAGCCTCTGGCATCAAACCCCAAGACGAACCGTAAAAAACCTCGACGGCGCCAGCATTCTCAGCGAAGAATGGTAGGCCGGCCCATGAAAACAATTTGCGACCCGGTGCTCCGATCGCCAAATCATCAACGCCGTCACCGTTAAAATCCCCAACGGCTAGAGAAGCTCCAAATCGATCATTTGGGCCGGTGTTTTCTCCTCTCGAAATCCAACCGTATGGCGAAACACCATTCTCACTTCCGTAGTGGACTTTAACGTGACCGCCATTTTGATCGATCTGCCCTACAGCAATATCAGCATAGCCGTCGCCGTTGAAATCGCCCGTGACGGATGCACTTGTCGCGCCCTGGGCAGGATAAAAATCTGCAGCCATCAATTCGCGCGATTCAAGACATTCCAGTTGCATCGAACTTCTGACATTGCCCTTCTTTTCGTTGCGTCTGCTTTTATTGAGTTTCACGACTTGTCTCCTTGAAACTGATGAAATGATTGAACCAACCAATTCCAACTAGCAGTCTTCTCTCCCGCTCCGCCAAAAATTTCTAATTTTCCTGATAGAGGTCTACACGCCTCACAACGGTGTCACCGATTCTCGATGCCAAAAAATGAAATAGGAATGGCGGATCTCTGTCATTCCTGCGAGGTAGCAAACAGCCTTATGCTGTTCACCACATGCAAATGTTTAGAATTGACTCACGATCAACTTGAATCGAACTCCACTTGAAGCGTCCAATGGGTAAAGCAGCAGAAATCGATAGGATTTGTGATCATTTCGAAGAAGCGTATCGAAACGGTGAGCAACCTAGTATCGACGAGTTCGTAAGCAACGCGCCGACCGACATTCGACAGCAACTACAAATCGAACTCAATGCACTAGTCGCAGATCTTTCGGTGGAACCTACGCGTCCCTCGATGCGCATTCAGAAGCCTGACCGACAAGAGTATCCGCCTCTTGAATGCCCAAAATGTCATCTCGATTCGCTTTTCGTAGGCTCCAGCGCATCTGAGCTCCGTTGCGGCAACCCTCGTTGCGGACATAACTTTGAGTTACAACCGAAGGGAGAACCAAAGCTTGCAAAGGTGAGTTACTTTGAAATTGTCGGTTTGATCGGCCAAGGTGGATTTGGTCGTGTCTGGCTAGCACGCAGCGAAATAGATGGAATCTATGTTGCTCTAAAGACGCCCCGAATAGACACAGCCCCAGAGTTAATCGAATTATTCATCAAGGAGACCCGATATGCCTATCAGATTCTTGATGACGGACGCACGGCCGGGCGCATCCCTCAACTGATCGCATCTGGGCGGGACAATGGTATTGATTACCTAGCATTCGAATTTATCCCTGGAAACCCCTTGTCGATGCTCATCGCCCAGGGCACCGTCACAGTAAAGAAGGCAATTGGTATCACGCTACAAATTGCAGAGACATTACAGCTGGCTCATGAAAACGGACTAGTGCACAGGGATATCAAACCAGGCAATATCCTGATCTCGAAAGGCAACGCTTACCTCTGCGATTTCGGAATCGCCAAAGTAGTTTCTGGCACTATCCGTGAGGCGGTCAAAACTGAGGAAGGGTTCACTGGAACTTGGGCCTATGCTTCGCCAGAACATGCACAGCCCGAAAATTTGGACGCACGGTCCGATGTTTTCTCGTTGGGAATCGTGTTGTATGAACTACTCGCGAACCGTCGCCCTTTCCAATCCAATACTCCAGAACAAGAGTATGAGCGAATCCGCGATCCCGACCAAAACGCTCCTCTACTAACAAGCTTCAAACCCGGGATTTCCCCTGCTCTTGAATCGATCTGTGCCAAATGTATTTCCAAGAAACCGACCAATAGATTTCAATCAGCGGGAGAGTTTGCTGCTGAACTAAGCCGTTATCTGGCTTCTGCGCTGCAGGCTGGTCTCACCGCTGAGAATGCGGCATTGTCTGGAACTCAAGCAGCGGAGCCAAATTTGAGCTCTGAGCGACCGAGTAACATCGTTGACAATCATCGCAATACGCTCAATCGGCCTGCAAATCCATTGAAACGAAGTTGGTTCGCCGTCGCGTGCATATTCCTAATACTCTTGACGGTATTCGCAAGTGTATTGCTGACTCCATCAGACAACGCGGAAATCCTAGCAAGGCTTGAGCACGCCAATGCCAAAGTCACCATGATCTATCATGACCATACGAACAGAGAAACGACTCTTGGCAACGGAGTCACCGAAAAGTTTACGAACTTGATGATGAGCCCATTGGATCCCCGTGTCGAATTCGAG
>JBCCEO010000947.1:0-2646 GCA_039030255.1 Planctomycetota bacterium
AAAAGCACCATCATACTTTCGCGGAGCGAAAGGCTACCATAGCCAGAGTGAAACTCTGACTTGCACTGTGGACAAGTCATCGAACCTTGAAACTTCAGGGGCAACTGCCTAGGGTTGGCTGGGATCCCCAAAGACTGCAAGGCAGTTGCGTTACCAAAATCGAGGACGACCTCAAATCCATTGGAAAATCCATGAATCAGAATTTTACTCTAGTCCTTATACTAATACTTCTTGCATTGAATGGTTGTAGGACATCCGTTGGGGGTGCTACTTCGATAAACGATGTTGCAGATGTTCACAGGGGAGATGAGGTTACATACTTCCCGATTAGTGAAAATGATGAGGAACAGAACTGAGGAATTTGCTGTTCGCATGCGGTGTGAGGCTTTCCGCGCCAAGCGATTGGGACTTTGGCTTCCAGCGGAGTGGATTCGCTGGCGTGACGAATAGAGTCGTGGCACCTCTGAGTCAACGCTTTTCCAATAAAGTGCGTGGATGCCCGCAACTAGTCGATGCTCCACAGCAGTGTCAAAACTGATGTGAGCAAACCTTAGCGGGAAGTGGGAAGAGCCTCCCCGGGACTGATGGCCCGACCCTCCGCAAGCGAATTGTTGATTTAATCGATTCTTGCTCGTGGGATAAGCTTCCAGCTTGTCAGCACTTCTCATTTTCAATGCCCCACTTTTCGTTGATTGCGCAGACGACAGGCAGGATGCCTATCCCACGATAAAATTAACAGCCCGCTAGCAGAGGGTGATCGTGTGCGCGGCGGCAGGATGCCACCGATACGAAGGTTCGAGGCTGTTGAATCCGGTGGCTGTGCCACTGAAGCCATTGCGGCTTGTGTTTTTCAACTTGGTTCGTCGTCTGCGAGCTTTGCGGCTGGTAGGAGGAGTTGTCGTATCGCGAAACCGGCGCCTGCAACGCCAAGTCCGATTAGGGCGAACGGGTTTCCTTGCCAAGACGCGAGCATATAAACTCCAAGTGCGACGAAAAGAACCCCAAGCAAGAGGATGCCAACGTAGATCTTCCCGGATTCGGGAGCACGAAGGGATTCTCCACAATCCTTGCAGCGAAAGCCTGGCTTACGCGAATAGGAATTGGGCTCAAGCGCTTCTAGGCTCGGCGTATTGCAGTTCGGGCAAAGAAGTGGTTTGTCTATCATGCAGTTTTCGCCGTTCCCCAATCCGATTAACCATGATCCCAGCTGTAGATCTCACCAGACTCGAAGTGAACTCCCGCATCATCGCCGCGATATCCAAGTAGTGCGGCGGAGTAGATCTTGTTCTGCTGTTGGTCAATGACGAGTGAAACGAGGTCACCGATGTTTGTTTCATGCCAGACCACGTGGTAGAGTCCTTCCCGGATCAGTCGAGCTTGGTAGGGAATGTTGCTGTTCTCGTTGGAGACCTCGCCTGTGTCCTCACCGACAAACTGGTATGCAACCATGCCATCTTGGAACTGAACACGAAATCGCCAGCCACCTTCGTAGGTGTAGTCCAACGATTGGCCATCTAGCATCTGTTGCATTTTTACTGTTCCTTCGGCTTCGAGATCAGCTCAATCAGTTTTTGGGTCGTCTTCCAGTTCCGAACCGTCATTTTGCACGAGAGATGCCGTTCGAAAAAAGTGTTAGTCAGTTTGGTACGAGCCAATCCGTTGGGGCAATAGAAGTAAACGAATCGTCCGTCACAATGCCATTGGTCGTCACCTGAGTCGATGTTGGGGATGGCGGAGATTTGCTTCTGGGTTGGTTTTTGAGAAAGGACTCCGAGGTGCAGTGCCTTGATCGCTACATTGGGCCAAGGATTCTTCTCGACAGCATCCGTCAGTTTCGGGCCGGTCAGTACAATCGTGGGAACCGAAAAGTTAAACTCGGATTCGATCGCCAAAGCTAACTCGCTCGCAAGCTTCGTTGCGGATCGACTCGATTCAAAAAACAAGTTGCCGCTTTGGATGTAGGTCTGAACACTCTTGTAGCCGAGCGAAATCGCCATCTCTCGCAAGCGTGCCATCGGCAGTATGTTCTTACCGCCGACATTGATACCGCGGAGAAGGGCGATGCGAGTAGCTTTGTTCATATCTGGTTCGGCGGTTTTTCTTTCACGCGGCAATTCATCTTCTCAAATGTGAGTTTAGCGACCTGCGTCCGAAGAGGCTACAATGGCCATTTTGTAATCAGGGCCAATCAAAGTTTCAAACTAACTGAATTTACCCGTATCGCTGGCGCGACGGTTCTCACGCTACCAACCGTGGCTAACGCCAATGCGGCTGAAATGCAGAGTTCGCCCAGCATGAAACTTTGATCCGCCTTAGTTTTGCAACGAACTTTGTCTTTCCCAATTGGTCAAATTGATGTTGAGATCCTATTCCTCCCAGCTGAAAAGAGCCCAGTTTCTTGGTGGCCTCGCGCTAGCGATTCTAACGCTGCAAACAAAGACAGCTGAAGCTAAAGAACCGCAAGCACGCGCGAAGTCGAATCCTCCGAATATCGTTTGGATCATCCCAGACGACATGTCGGCCAACTTTTCATGCTATGGCGAGACTGCAGTCAAAACGCCAAACGTCGATCGGCTAGCGGCCGAAGGCGTGAAGTTTACTAATGCAGTGGTTACGGCTCCGGTGTGTTCCACTTGTCGCTCGGCA
>JBCCEO010000948.1:0-2643 GCA_039030255.1 Planctomycetota bacterium
CCCCCCAGCTTAAGCAGACAAAGTCGGAAATTCGCAAGCTCGCCGCGGAAGTCGCTGAGCTTGCCCACTCAGGTTTGCCGCCAAGTGAATTCTACGCGGCTTTCTTGTCAAGAATATCGCAGGCCATGGGGGCGACCGGAGCGGCGATCTGGTCCCTTGGCAATGCGGATGGTCCGCCACTTAAACTCCGCGCAAACCATGCCTTGCCGCTGGAGCTGATTCTCGATTCGCATGAAACTACTGCGAACGCCACAGATTCGGCCTTCGGCTCTGAGGAAGCCGCCTCATCGAGGCAATCTCCCGACAACCACCGCCTCATATTGCAATGTGTTGCTCGTGAGCAGCAGCCGATATTGATTCCTCCCCGTACTGTGACCGTCGAAGCAGATCGCCCCAGCAATCCAGTCGATGAAGCCCTAGTCATCGTTCCTGTGATGCTCGAAGACCAAGTGGAATACTTACTCGAGGTCGTCCAACGCGCTTGCGGTGGCCCAGCGGCGCAACGTGGTTACCTGCGTTTTGTCGCCCAAATGGCCGATCTTTTAGCCGACTTTGAAAGGCGACAACTGCTGCGCCTGTACGCAGAGAGTCAGCACCGAATTGAAGAAACGCAGAACTGGCTTCTAGATGCCGTTGCAACCAAGGAAAGCTCTGCCAAATACAAGGTCCTTGTCGACGGGCTCTGCGATTCATTGAGTATGCAGCAAGTCGCCTTGCTACAGCAACCTGTCTGGCCCGCAAAGAATCCCAAAGTTCTAGCGCTCAGTCGGGTTCATGAATTTGACCCCAAAAGCGAAATTATCGAAGCGTTTCGCTGCTTCAACTCTTCGACGGACATCTCACAAGACGCAGAGCAGAACCAACACCAGCTCTTTTGGTTTGTGGCCTCTGAACGTCGCGAGAAAACGCAAGCAGATTTGCCGGACTTCGAACCGGAATCTCCGGCTGCTAGTCGCAGGCCAAAGCTGTCGCCCAGTCAGCAATCCCATGTGGACCGAATTTGCGATTTGTTCAGCTGTCGAAGCTTCTACTTGGCTCGCCTGCACAACTCGGCACAGATCGACATCTTGCTGACGGCCGACGAGAAAACGACAAGTACTCAGCTCCGATCGCCAGAGGAGCTAGAAATAGAGACAGACCGAGGCCAAAAGTTACTTCAAGCCGCTGGCACGATTCTACATCATCAAGGGGGCAGCATTAGCCGGCGGCTGGCAAACAGAAAACGTGGAACTATTCGATATAGTACTGCAATTTTCTGTGCCCTTGCCCTCGCGGTTGTGGCATTCATTCCAGTTCCCCTACAGATTCGAGTTGATGCGGTTTTGAGACCCGTCAATAAGTATGAATATTACGCGCCGATGCAATCGTATGTGGAGAGCGTACACGTTGTCGATGGATCTTTTGTGGAAGACCAGCAACCGCTGCTCAGCTTGCGAAGTCGTCAACTGGAAACACAGATCGAATCGCTGCTGGGAACGCGCCGAAGTACGCAAGATCGCATCGCAGAATTGGAGAATCGACGAAGCCGGGATAGTGAAATCGAATTGGCAGAACAAGACCGGATCGAAGCGGAACTAGCCCAGCTTCGCATCGAGTCTGCGACATTGGATCAGCAGCTTTTGCTCCTAAATGAAACCCAGAAATCGCTCGAGATCACTGCATTGGGAGCCGGCAAGGTTTCTACATGGGACTTGAGCAATCGACTTCGCAACCGACCTGTGGAGACCGGTAAAGCGCTACTTTCGACCTATGATCCAGATGGACCCTGGCAACTGGAACTCGCGATTCCGAATAATCGGGTTGGACTGGTTATGGCGACGATGAAAACGCATAAGCAAGGAGCAGCTGTGCGTTTCTCGTTGGTCAGTGATCCCGAGCAGACGCTGGAAGCTAGGTTGGAAAAGCTTGCCTCGCAAGTCGTACCTAGGAACATGGAGGACTACGTACTACACGGCCACGCCAGCTTTGATGCGGCGGAGCTACCGATTCGCAAGGATGGCTCCATCGCCAATGCAGTAATAGACTGCGGCCGAACACCGGCCGCTTGGCTCGTAATTCGCGACGCCTATTGGGCCGTCCGCTCCCAAATCCAACTGTATTGGTGATTCTGGCACGACTTTTATTCGAGCCAAAATCCAAACAGGCAGCAGTATGAACGGCTACACCAATCCTATTTTGCGAATACCACTTTGGCTCCCGACGATCGTGGTCCTTTTTTCGATGAGCTCTGTTGCGCAGGAAAATTCCGGACGTGGTGGCAGTCTCTCCGCCGACGGTATGCATTCACAGAAATGGCGGCAATTTAAAGGCTGTCCTATCAAGGCAGAGCACATCGTTGACGTTCCTGCACTTGAAAGCGGCGTGCTCAAAGCAATCGAATTTGACTTGAACGATTCAGTGCAGTCCGAACAATCTGTCGCGATCCTAGATACCGACATCGCCGATATGTCATTGCAACTTGCCGAATTGGAATTGCGAGCCGCAAAAGCGTTGGCCGAGGATAACTCGAACGTCGAGTTTCATGAATTCGCCCTCAAGCAGCGCAAAGAAGACCTGAAAAACCATGAGCTCATTTCTTCTAGCGTGAGCGGCACGGAAATGCGACAAAAGAGGTTGGAGGTGGAGCAAGCCCGCGTGGCGCTC
>JBCCEO010000949.1:0-2637 GCA_039030255.1 Planctomycetota bacterium
CATTGATTTGCGTTTGGAGAATCAGTCTTTGCGATTGGCCTTGGATCTCATTTGCCGGCAACTTGAACTTACTTGGCAGATCAAGAATGGAATACTTGAGTTGACGACTCAAGATAGTCTCGCAATTGAAACTGCTGTATTTGATGTGCGAGACCTTTGCCGTAACACAGAAGAAAGTAACGCATTGCTAGATGCGGTGATACAACAAACCTCACCTGATGAGTGGTTCGACAATGGAGGCGAAGGCGAGATCCGATTCGCCAAGCCAGGCGTAATGGTCGTCTATCAAACACAAAAACGGCACGACGATGTTCTGACACTGCTGGAAAACTATCGCTTCGCGCTTCGCGCTTCGAAGCCGCGTGAGGCGGAAGAGAAATCAGAGGTTACGACGCGATATTATCGCATGCCAACGCAAGTGGCAAAGGAACTTTCTGAGAAATTCAAGGAGTTGGTTGCGTCTGAATCTTGGAAGAGTGAAATGCAGCCAGATGCTATCGGGACGATTACTAGCTTGCAGTCGTGGGGCGAGCTAGAAACTGCGCAGTCGAACGGCAAGGACTTAGTGGCCATGACTCCTTACTCAGTTCTAGTGATTAAGCAGACCACCGATGTGCATATAAAGCTCGCGGAGATGTTGCATTGGATTCGCTTCGGACAGCAAAACGAATCGGGCGGAATGTTTGGCGGGGGCAAAGGTGGGATGGGAGGCATGGGAGGCTTTGGCGGAGGATTCTTCCGCATTCCGCCAGAGGCTAAGAAATAAACCGCGCTCGTATTTTCGCATTACAAATCAGTCTGCCATAGGACGAACACTTCTCGTTACAATCTACCGTGGGGCTTATTGATGAGAATCAATAGACTTCGCTTAGACCATTAGTTTGTACGTGAATCGGAAACGGCGAGTATGCGATCTCCAGGTGGAACGCCGGGCGGCGGTGGATTGTTTTTGATTGGATTAGGGCTAGTCGCACTAGCAACCTATCTATTCTTTTGGGGAGTCGTGGTTCGGACTGATCATCCCGGGTTGTTCTCGGGATTTGCGCGAGGGCGTGGTCAAGGCGGAATGTTTGAAACCACTGCGATGGCCATCCTGTTTGTTCCATTCTTAATTGGAACTATCGCCTTGTTCTACGACGCGACGAAGAAGTGGGCTTGGGGGTTGGTTTATCTTGGGATTGCCATTCTGGCGATTGAGGTGCTAAGTCGAATTCGATTTGAGATGTCGATGCGATTGGCACATCTACTTGGACTCATGGTTTTGTTTGCTGCCGGCGCCGGGCTCATGTTGCGTTCATACCGTGATTTGACCAGCACCTTGGAGCAAGCAGAAGAGTCGAAAGGCGGATAGGTCTGCTTGAGTTACCTTGCTGAGTCAAAGCGAATATCGTTGTCGTCGGAGATTCAAACGGGTACAAGAGAAGCGTAAAGGTCCTAGCGGGCTTTCGCATTGCCCCCTTGATTCGAATTGCTCGCGGGTGGGCAACTGAAAACCAATGTAACTTTGTTTAGGGGTAAGACATGAATTCCGTCTTGTTCATGCTGTGCGTATTTTCATTTCCCTTCGTCTGTGGGACGCTGGAGGGAGATGAGCCATTGGCAGTAATGCCCAAGTTGTCGGCAGATTGGCAGTTACAAGAGGACGAGAAGAGGGGGGAAGCGCAGAAACGCGTTCCCTATCGCTGGTGCGTTTACAAGAATCGTAATTCGGGTGAATTGCTTTCTATCGCTGTGCGTAAACTGGCACCTGACCAACAATTGTCTCTTGAGAAATATGCGGATACTGCGTTCGAAATTTTTCCGAGTGGCAATGCGGTGTGGACTTCAGGTTCAAAAAAGATCGAGTCGCTCTACCATAAACTTGACACCACGCGCACAGGCGATCAGATGCTCGATTACGGATTCGTTTGTTGCCCTAAGGATTCGGATAACATGCTCGCTCACGGTGTGGCGTGGAAATCGGATGAACAAATCGTTTTTGTTCAGCAGACATCCCACCGGCCAATTACTTCTCGTTTCGTACGAACAGCGGCCTTGCAGTACATCGACCTGTTGAAGGAATTTGAGAAAGCCAGCAATTAGTCGGAAGCTTTATTAGTCCGCAGGCGGAAACCCGATGTACTGTGAGGCGGACGACACTGACAGACAAACGCCGATTGAAGCTTGGCTCGCCATTCGATAGGCGGTGGGGCTAATCAATGTTTGACTTTAGGTATGGTTGGTTTTTTCGGCCCCTGCGAAAGAAAATCGGTGCTTTTGCGGAGCAAAAGTCGACCACGATAGAGGCTTTGCTCGCCCTTCGATAAGCGGCTGATCTATAGGAAGAATAAGGGAATGCAGCTAAAATACGTCCTCGGTTGATATTGTCAGTTGTCTGGATTCTTTGTCGGCCCGTCCATAAGGGCGAGAAATTGCAAACTTCGGTAATGCTGGCAATTCCTTGGTCCGCGAAGACAATTAAAGCTTGCAAAATAAGGCTTCTGTGACAGCGAAAAATGCCGATTACACTGTACGGCACTCATCGTCCAGGCAATTATCGGGATTGGAATCATCGTCGTCGAAGTCACTCAGGTCGAAACAGCAAAGGATCGACTTAGATTCATCAAGTTTCCGTGGGAAATCTATGCTTCAGATCCC
>JBCCEO010000950.1:0-2633 GCA_039030255.1 Planctomycetota bacterium
ATGCCGTAGACGAGCTCTGCCTCAACTTCCGATTCCAGAAGCTCGTGCATGACTTCCAGACACTGTTTTGGATCTTCGTTGTAGATGTCAGCCAAAGCAAACCTACGAAGGACCGAGTCGGTACGACCACTGATTTTAGGTCCACGATAGCTATCCAGTTGTAGTCGACCGGTCAGAGGATTGGCAGGCTGCGATCGCCGAATCAAGAACTGTTGGCCACTGCAACCTGTAAGTGCCATGAACAGGCAGAGCAGGGTGATAAGCGTCTTGTGATGGGTCCGCTTGCTAGCGTTTGCTTGCTTGGGCGATAGGTTGGCTGAGCAAGTGCGCATCGACGTCAAGCTCGCGCTTGAGCACGAGAAATCGGAGCTAGGCTGTGTCCCAGCTTGCAGATTTTTCTCAAAGATGAATCGCATGCCCTAGTTCTTCGTCGGGACTTCGGCAGACGCTTTGTTTGGCTGTAGCTCCAGCCAGCGGTGGGAGAATAGGAAAGCCGCGGGCGTGGGGTCAATGGAGTTTTGCTCGCAACCACCGGACTAGAATCACAAAATGGCTTGCATTGGTTTTCCCCAGCACTAACTTGCATTCATAATGGAAGCCAAGTGAACAACGCCCGGAGTCCTGGATGAACTTGGTTCAAGAGCTTTTGCAAGAGTTTTGCCAAAACTGGCAGGGCTACAACGTACTCAAGTACGAAGGCTATTTGCAGCGTACCAACAATGCGTCTGAGCGAATCGAATTGCTAGCGCTCATGATGCAGAAGGAGATTCAGTTCGTCTTTGAACCCCCAGCACATGTAAAGCCATCCTCCGAGGATCAGGATGAGGATGACGACTGTGTTCGGCCCAACCTGCGATTGCTATTGGCTCATTTCCCAGAGCTCAATGATCATCCCAAGAAAATACTCGATCTGGTTTTGTTCGAGTTCGCGATGTGTCTGCGATTTGATGACTTGCCGCCGACGCCAGAGAACTACTTGGACCTCGTCCCGCAGGACCATCGTTCGCACTTGTGCGAAACACTCGAACGGATCGAGAGCATTCTGCAAAAGCCGAAGAACGAACCCGAGGTTGAGGTCCATGCTTCCGACTTAACGGTGAAGGATCCGCTGGGATCGGCCAATGTGTCTCTCAATCGATTGCCCTGTATCTTGGGCAACTATTTGGTCTTGAGTGTCATTGACCGTGGCGGAATGGGAACAGTTTACTCAGCGGTTGATCTGCGGACTGCGGCGCCGGTTGCTATCAAGGTCATGAAGCGAGATGACGCTTGGAGTATCTATCGTTTCATCCATGAGTTCACTTGGCTCTCCCAGATGATTCACCCAAATCTGGTCAAACTATTTGATACCTGTGCAGAAGGAGAATATCGCTACTTTTCCATGGAGGTCGTCGAGGGACTCACTCTCTCAAAATGGTTCCAATCGGTTCAGCACAAGCCCGATCCGTATATGAGACTCAAGAAAGTTCTTCAACAGGTTGCATCCGCGTTACAGTTTTTGCATCGCCGCGGTGGCTTGCATTGTGACATCAAGTGCAGCAATGTCATGATTACGTCGAAACGACGAGCCGTACTTTTAGACCTGGGGCTCGCCGTCCAAGAACACAGTGGTGAAAAAGGCCTCGGAACCATTCAATATTCTGCCCCTGAGGTAATCAAGACCGAAGTCCACTCGCGTGCAAGTGATTGGTTTAGCTTCGGCTTAATGATTTATGAAGCGATAGTAGGGGAGTACAACTTACGCACAGAACAGGCCAAATCCGGCTCTCGAGACCCCGACCTGTATGTAATTGATTCGAAGGATCTGCGCGCTCAATTGGAGGGGGCGGACCAAGGCTTGATCGATCTGTGTTGTGATTTGACGCAAACAGATCCAGCAGCAAGACCTTCTGGAACAGAAGTCGTTGAACGTCTTGGGGGATCACCTGATCCAGTTCTAACCTATGGATCGTTTATTGGTCGGAAAGATCTACTGCGAGGCCTTGACGCTATCGAGCAAAAAGATGCTGCGCACATTGTGATACTTGGCGGGGAATCGGGAATCGGGAAAACTAGCTTGATTCAAGAATGGCTTCGGCGGCGAAGCCGAAGCGACAATGATCTCGTCTTGAAATTGCGGTGCTTTCGTCAGGATCAAACTCCTTTGCGAGTGTTGAATGGTCTGATTCAAGATCTGATGCAGGTGCTTCCCAAGATTCCAGAGTCGATCTGGTTGCCTTCACTAAAACTGCACGTTGACAGCATCAGTAGGACTTTCCCGCAGATTCGCCAGTTGATTGAAACCAGCAACGACTTTAGATCGCGGCATCCTTCCAGCAAAACTCATTCTACCGAGAATGAAAATCTATCAACACTTCATTTGATGCAATGGATAGCTCAGTTAGCTCAGGAATTGCGATTCCTACTGGTGATTGACGACGCTCAGTGGTCTGACCAAAGGAGTCTAGCCTGGATCGTAGAGCTTTTTCAACAGCGAGGTTTCTCAGGAAAAGCACTCATTCTTGATGAGAGCCTGCCTGCGGACGGCGAAGAATTTGGCCAAGTTCTTCAGACCATTAGTGACCACATTTTTGTTTCCAATCCTTCACCGGCTGAAGTGCTCAATGTGCCAGGTCTGTCGATTGAGTTGCTGC
>JBCCEO010000951.1:0-2628 GCA_039030255.1 Planctomycetota bacterium
CTCTAAGCAGCCAAATCATACACCTAGAGATCATACACCACAAGATCACACACCCGGAGAGTAATGCTAGGAGCCTATGCACTTTGAGATTGACTGTTCAGAGCCAGCTCCACCGTAGACGATGTCATTACCCCAACCTGCATCGATCCAGTCCTGGCCATCGCCACCAAAGATCGTGTCATCGCCTGCGCCGCCGCGAATTCGGTCATCGCCTTCACCGCCGATCAAAGTTGCTGGCGTTGAAGTAAAGGCACCCACCTTGATCCGGTCGTTTCCGCCTCGAGTGTCGACGTAAATCTCATCAACGTCCGAGGCTGGCACTTTCGTGAACTTGGCTCCGTCGATATTGGTGAAGACATAGTATCGATTCCAGAACTTGAAGACTTTCACACGGTCGGCGTCCTCCGTTCCGATGACTTGCAGTACTCCGTTTTCCACCGTCACGCCCGGTGTGACGTCAGAGATCTCGACGTCGCGAGTCGCCGAGTCGGTCAACGTGCCATTGATCGAGGAAGAGCTATTGGCGTCTTCGACGGTCACCGTGATGGATCGCGTGGTGAGATCAGGCGTTGAGCTCGTGTTGGTGTAGGCGACCGTACGCAAGGCGTCTTGGTAATCAGCTAGAGTTGCTGCACCGGTCAAAGTTAGCGTTCCGGTAACCGAATCAAAACCGCTTGATGTTATTCCAGCCGGCAGGGAAAGTGTGTCTACCGAAAGCACGTCTTCGCTCGACAAGTAATTGGCCGAAACAGAGATCGTTGCTTGCAACAGTTCGGCATCGTCGTTGTCGGCGATGCTGAGCGTATCCAACACTTCGGCTGGGGCTCCTCCCGCCACATATTCACTTGGGTCCGTAGTTCCCAAGTCTAACTCAGGGGCTTCATTAAACGTGGTTAGAATATTGGTGCGAAAGAAGAGGTCCCAAGACGCAGGTCCGGGACGCATCCTTCCCTCCATGTACTCATTTCCAAGTCGTCCACGTATGTTTGGGCTAGTGGGAGCACCTGACGGTTTCGTAGCGAGAATTACCAAGCGATCGCCAAGCTCCACGTCGATCCCTTGGCCGCTAAAATCCACAGTTGATAGATTGCCTGATCCAAAAGTCACGAGGTCATTTGACATAACGACCTGAGTCCCGAGAGCCGGCCCAAGGACATCTGCGTTAAGATTGCTCTCGAACACTTCGAACGTGATTGGGAAGCTTCCTCCAGTGCGAAATATCCCAACCTCAACCGAATCTAGAGCACCGTCTACTTCGACGATGAAGGATTGGCGAACCGTTGTGTTGAGACCGCCGGAGAATTCCGATGAGGATGCGTAAAAGTCTTGGTCTGTAACAACTCCAGTGGTTGTCAACATTTTTCTTGCTTCAAGATTTTCAGGTGCTGCAAGTACACGCCGGCGATCTAGCTTGCGTGCGGATGTTTTCTTGCGGCCTTTTTTGCCAGTCAAAGAAGAAATCAAGTTGCGAAATGCCATCGGGTTATCCTGTAGGGCAAAGGGAAAGGGAGAAATGCACGATTCCGCCGAGGCCCGACATTTCGATATCTGCGGGCTTCGAACGGTCTGTTTAGAGATCAGTACCGGCGCCGAGCGGAAATCTAAGAGACAATTCCCAAAAATCTTGAAGCTATTCTTTGCCTTTGTTCCGGTTCTGCGAGAATCCTCCGGAAGACGATTTGCTTTAAAAAGAAGTTGCAGAAAAATGAAAGTTCGCGACTTAGATTTTGGTCCTATGGAAGTACTTGGACGCGCGCGGGGATTCGCCTTCAGGGCCGAAATCAATAGGAATGACAATCCCCTGTCGGCGAAGTGGCTAGGGTACGCCCGAAGACTCGTGGAGTAGTAACGTACGGCTCCAATAAACGGTTCATCTCAACGAGATGGTTTCAAAAACATTTGGCGGCGAGCTTAAGACTCTTGCGGATTTGGGATGGAGTGGCACTGGCAAACCCCATCACTAGTCCGTTTAAATGGTCCAACTTGTCAGTGGCTGCAGTGTAGAAAGTCGATAGAGCTCTCGTTATGATGCCGTGTTCTGCAAGATTCTTTACGAGATGTTTGTCGGAACGACGCTGCCGAAGCAGCGCCGTGCAGTGTAGTCCAGCCATGCTGCCGATGATCTTCAAATGCTCCGATAGATCCGACTCGACGGCCTCGACAAATGCTTTGCGGCGTTCCGAGTGAATTTTGCGCATGCGGCGCAGGTGGCGACCAAAGTGGCCTTCTCGAATGAACTCGGTTAAGACAAGTTGGTCCATCTGGGAAGCTGGTCGTGAGGATAGTCGGAGGGCGTTCTCAAAGATAGGGATAAGTTGGTGTGGGACAATAATATAGCCCAAGCCAAGAGCCGGAAAAACAACTTTGCTGAAGCTGCCGACGTAGAGCGTTCGGTCGAATGTGTCCAATCCTTGCAGTGATGGAATCGGGTTCTGCCCATACCGATATTCGCTATCGTAGTCATCTTCCAGAATCCAGCCTCCCGATTTTGCGGCCCATGCCAGAAGCTCCAGCCGACGCTCGATGGGCATGGTGACGCCAATCGGATATTGATGCGAAGGCGTGACATAGGCGAGCTTCGCTTTCGGGGCTAGCTGAACTCCTTCGTCGACTACAGCCCCATTTGCA
>JBCCEO010000952.1:0-2623 GCA_039030255.1 Planctomycetota bacterium
CCATTGCTTGATGGGTAGGCATGAATTCAGGCGAGTATGCCATGAAGAAACCAACATTGCAAAGCACTGGAAGAGTGGGTTGGAGATGTGGTTGGCCACTGACCATGGCCAACAGTTAACAATTGATTATGGTTAATTATCTGACTCATTGGTTAAAGTGGTGGTATATTCTGACAAAGCAGGTCAGAATTACCATAGCTACAAATTTTTATTATTAAAAACGATGAACTAGCAAAATTATGAGTGGAGGATGGTTGTACCATTGCTGCTGTTTATTCGTGGTTAAAATTTGGTTAGTTTTTGGTTCATGGTACAAAATTAACAAGCACGTGGCGCAAGCCAGTGAGTCGACAGTGAATTCGGCGTTTGGCCGAGAACCAAAAGAGGTCCAACGCGCCAAGACTCAGTCGCTTGCGTTTCCTGCTTGTACTGGACTATGCCCGGAAGGGCCTTACGGCGATGCTGCTCATCTTCGATCTGATACTTTCCACTCTTCATCAAAGAACCCGGCGGAAAGAACTTTGCCTGGATACTGAGTTGTACCGCCTTCGGTGACATCTACAATCGCCCAGTCGGGCAGCATGGGGATTTGTCGAGCATTGTTCAAATACGCGTACTCGCGATAGGTGAACCCGCTGTTGATCACCACGTATCGCTCCGGATTCAGCGGATTGGGGTAGATCAAGATCGGAGCAACGTCGCCCTCATGCCCTTGAGCACCGACCTGCACGTCGCCCGAATTCCATTTGATCGGCAACTCTGGCAGGACTTTGGCGATCAAGGGGTTGGATTTGTGCGTGCCGAACAGGACAAGATTGCGTTGTGCCATCTCTTGCTCGGTGAGTGTGCTTGGCGAACCTTCCACAATATCGCCGCGGAACTGCCTTCGCCATTCGTACTTGGCTCGCTCAAACTCACTGGCTGCCCAGCGTCCTACAACGGAGTCGTCCTCGACGCTTGGCCCGACGAAGGTGAAAGCTTCCATGAACGCATCATCAATTGGACCTTGCAGTCCCGACTTCTTACGTAGTCCTGTTGCGGGAGCTTTTGCAGCCCAGCCATCCTCCGATTTTTGAAATGACAAGTTGCCCGCGACGCTAACCATGATTTCCTGGTCATCAATTCGTAGCTTAAAGGCGTCGCCTGAAAACACACCTGCAGGAAGAACCAAGGCAAGGCCTGTGACGCCCTGAGTCTTCAGGACGATTTCGTCGTCCTTTAGTGACCCGCGAACACGCGATTCTTCCCAATGCTGTTCCAGTCCCGTGATGCGCAGCCAACCAAGCTCGTTGTAACGCAATGTATAGGTCGTGAGGTCGATTTCTTTTGGCAGCTCAGGTTTTCCGTCCGTCAGCTCGTCATCCAGCCATTTCTGAATCTCGACTTTGGAGTCCGGATGGATCTTGTGTCCGGTTTTCGGCCCGATAATGTGGGGCAGCTTCATATCGCGAGACGCAAAGGCAGCTTCCATCACATCAGCCGCTTGCTTTTGACGATCAACCTCGCCACTGTAGGCAACGGTGGGTACGTTACGCAAGTTATTCGTCCAGTCGGGACAATCGTACCAGTGCAAGAGTTTACTTTGATACCAAGTGGGTTGAAAATCTTCATCTTGGAAAACGCGTAGAAACTCGCGTGTTTCGCTAAAGCCAGCTCCTGGGTTCGCTGCCGCCCAGAGATTCGAATAGTGAACCGCCATTTGCCAACAACCGGCGCCACCCATCGAGAAGCCGCGAATGGCAATACGAGTCTCGTCTACGGGCCAGAGCTGTTTGACGCACTCGATTGCTTCCAGAACATCGATCTCTCCTGCAAACTTGAATGCATTACTGTAACGACCGTAAGGATGTAAGACGATCGTGTTCTTGGGCTGGTATTGGCCTGGCGAAGTTGAGCGCTGCTGCAGGAACTTGGCCTCACTCACCCGCTCGCCACGACCGTGCAGCCATACGTCCAATCGCATTTCTCCGTTGTAGAAGCCCCAGTTGGGAGGAAGCTCGACCCCGAAGGGCTGGACCGAGCCATCGATCTTGGAGCGAAAGCCGCCGACAATCAGCGGACTTTTCCCAAGGTTTCGGCCGAAGACATCCTGCCTTTTTCCAGATGCAAGGGCTCTTAGCCGACGCTCTCCTTCGGCTAGGGCCTTTTCTATGGCATTGATATCACTCGGGCCGTAAACCATCTTGGTTTCAAGTGTTATTTCGACGGCACGCGCAAACACTTCTACATGACACTTCCAAGCATCGGGTTCTTCCAAGGCACTAAGTTTCGTTTTGATTGCTTTGGCGCGTCTTTGATACTCTTCGACTTCTCCTGCCTCGATTTCAATTCCGACAGGCGGAACTGCTCGCACGTTCTTCGGATCGTTGTCTTTGGGCCCATCAGCGATTGCCGTTGGAAGAAGACAAAATCCTGCAAGCACTAAGAGAAGAGCTCGTTGTGAAAAAGGGGCTAATTTCGGCATTTTGAGGCTCATGGCGAAAACAAATCGGACTCGAGTGGATTTGTCGAGTCTCGAGTGGCAGAGAGTTGGTCCACACGGTGGGAACTTTCAAACTATCATAGCGGTTTCATAGACCGATCGTGCCATCTCCCACAAGGCAAGAAAATATGCAGCCTTTCG
>JBCCEO010000953.1:0-2536 GCA_039030255.1 Planctomycetota bacterium
TGAAATCGCTTGCGACCAGCCCCTTGAATGCGTGATACGGCTCAGGCACTTGATCAGGCATAAGCTACTTCTTGCCGTCTTCCTTAGCCTTGATGGCTCGCCGCGCTTTAGCACGAGCTTCCTTGGCCTTCTTTTCGGCTTCAAGTTTCACACCTGTTACACCAGCAGCCTCGGCGAATACTTTGGAAGCTGCATCCTGGGCCGCGGATACTTCGGGGTTGGGAATGGCATCCCCTTTTTCCTCGCCTGCAATCCAACGAACCGCACCTACGATTGAATTTAGGAATGGTTCTTTCGTCCAGGTGTCGTCACGGTGTCCCATGTTGTTATAGAACAGCTTTCCTTCGCCAATCTGCTTGCACCAAGCAACGGGTACATGGTACGGACGCTTGAGCTTTGAATTCTCCATGTCGAGGCTCATCAAAACGTGGACTTTTTCCGGCTGCCAATTTCGGTACTGATAGATCTCATCTGTCCATTCGAATTGCTCGGAGCCAAAAGGCTTCATTCCTGGATGCTCCAAGTCGTGAACTTGCATGGTTACCGTTGATCCGGCTCCCCAAGGGTGGCCGTTGAAGGTTCCGCCGATGAGATCCCAATAAGGCTCGAAGTCTTTGAAAGTGTCGGTTGCCGAGTGGAAGCCAAGCATTCCATTGCCCTTTTGCGTCAACCACTCCTTGAGGAAGTAGTCGAAAGTCTCCGGCGAGATTGGCAGTTTTCCTGTTGTATAGAACGCAACGATATCGAAGTTTTCCAGATTCTCCTTGGTGAAGTCCGCTTCCACATTTTGCGTGCAGACCACCGTGAACTCACCGCTATCCTTGGCCAACTGCATCATTGCAAGTTCGGCTCCGCTTCGCTCTGGGCCTTTGCGGCGCACAGGATTGTGCACAAAGCCTTTACTCTGCGTGACGAACAGCATGCGAGGCTTTTCGTCCTGAGCTTGCACTGAAGAGCCCGTTAGCGCCGGGCAGCAGAAAAGTCCAAGGAGAGAGAGCATCAACGGCAATCGTGCCTTTGCTTGAGTGCTAGCGAAGCAATGGAGAAGCGGCATTTTCATGAGATCGGTCTTCAGAATGAGGAAGAGGAAACTTGGGTAGGATTCAGAACTCCATTCTAAACGTTTTTATCCTAGTTGTCGCGTTTGCCAGGCCCATACTAGCGAGAGGCGCACGAGAGTACCGCGATACAAAAGGGCAAGCGAGTACGAGGCGAGTTCCGTGAAGCGGAAGTCTTCACTTGCTCGCGGAGCGTGTTAGTATCCAAGCGGCGGGACAAGCCAAAGTTAGAAACTACTCATGGTCGCATCGAGGGCGTAGTCGGCTGTGGCGTCGACTGGATAGAAGAGAGCACCAATCTTGCGAGTCAGATAGGCAAGATAGAACTGCCGAAATTTACTTTCGCTCGTATCCGTAATTGGTTTACCGCTGTTCTGCGGAAAGGCGATTTCGTTCATCTGCTTGTGGTAGATGGGAACTCCCTCATGCTCGATGTCGTAGACTTTAACACTCACATCCGCCTGACCACGATATAGTGTCGGACCGTTACGAAGTTTGAGGTTTGCAACTTCGACTGCCACCACGAGATCCGCTTCGACGCCTTTGCCAATCGTGAAGTAATCGCTTTCTTCCCAGCCGTTGCTGTTTAGCCAGTTTTGAATTTCCGAGCGGCGAACCAGCTTGACGTCTTCAATGTTGGTGGCCAGTGCCATCTGCAGATTGTTATGCAGAATGGAATTCGTCGCGTTTGCCTGAAATCCTTCATCGGTTCGGCAAACGACGGCGACTTTCTTGCCACCCAATTTGTCGAATTCTGCTGGTATCATATCCCCATGTACTGCATGGATCATATTGGCGACAAAGTTGATACAGCCGAGTCCGCTAGAAACCAGCAAGAGCCCAAGGGATAGAAGCGCAATTTGGTTTCGAGAAAAACTTTTCGACTTATTGGTCATCAAAAAAGCCTCATTCCTTTGAAGCGTGGAGCATGAACAATCTGGATTGAGTAGGTCAAGCAAAACGATTTATACGCTAGCCTGACATCATGCGGAATATCCATTGCAATGTCGCGCATCCAATCGCGGCAACTAGGGCAATGGCAAGGTACAAGGAAAACCATTCCCTTCGCGTACCTTTCCCGATGAAAAAGAAATAGCAGCTTGCAGGAACGTAAACCAGACCGATTATCGCTAGCATTGCCCCGCCGGAGTTGGTTTCAAAAGACGCGATAATCTGCCCACGAAGAATATAGGCCCATGAAGTCGTCATGCCACAGGCAGGGCAGGGCATTTGAAGCAACATGATCGATGAACAAGGTGGCAACCCAAGCTGCTGATGGGTTCCGATCCCTGAAGAGGAAGGCGTCAACATGCGAGCAATAACAAGAAGCGTTAAGACAATGCTTCCGGCAAAAGCACTGAGGATACGAATTCGCCAAGTAAGGAAATTTTCCGCCTCCACGAGATTGCTTGCCGCAACTTCATCTTTCGCGTCTTGTTCGGGCAAAGGCAATCTCACTCATGCTGGGCCAATTGGCA
>JBCCEO010000954.1:0-2528 GCA_039030255.1 Planctomycetota bacterium
GCAAAAAATGCCCCCACCAAAGTCCCAAGTGCATGTGCCAGATAAGGAAAAAGAAAGTCCTTAGGGCCCATCAAATCCATACCTGCTTGCAGCGACTCCATCGTCGAGTTGTCTACGCCCTCCGGCAGCGGAATGACCGTGGGGCCAATCAAGATCAGCCCCATGTTCACGATGCTGCCAGTCACAACTCCAACAATCACCGCAATGATACCCCACTTGATCACATTTGGGTCTGCTTCAGGCGAAGCAGACTCAGGCGTAGTTGTTGTTTTGATCTGGGCAGAATTGTCGTCGTTTGTTTCGTCGGACATGATCGTTCTTAGTGAGCTTGAAGTGGTTATGAGAATTCAATGCTACGCAGGTTCTATCAGAGTGCATTCAGTACAACAATCCACTCCGCTTTAGAATCGCCTGGCGGATTCCCCAAATCGACCAACTTCCCACCTTCGATCGTTACGGAATTCTTGTTTATGTACTTACCGGTCACCGGGTTGAGCCATTGTATTTTGAATCGTTTGCCCGCCGCCGAGCTCAAATCGACCTTTGGCCGGTCGTTGTCCTCTTTGGATGAACGCAAATAGACCAGATAAGTCTCATTTCCAATTGAAGAGCAGAAGCCTAAACGCCCCTCAAGCAGATTGTCGACCGCCTGCATTTTGGAAACATCAAGTTTTGAAAACAGTGTTTTCGCAATTCGCGATTGTTTCCATAGTTCTGCTCGAGTGCGCAGGGTCTCTGTATTCAGATCGTTTTCCGCCATTGTGTAGCCGAAGTACCATTCGACGCCTGCGGCACCAGCCATCAGACTTCCCCAAAGCACGTCAGCTCGCATCTTATCCTGCGTTGGATCCACGGAATCGGTCTGTGCTCCATAATTGGCGGGACCAATCTCATCCATGCTTACTAACCAAGCCCGATTGCTCTCCTTAGATTTCCTCGTCCATTTAAGAATGTCGGCATGCACGCGCGACGGAGTACTGCACTGCAATGAAACTCCATCCAAGCCTTGTCCACCCAGCAGTGGATTGAGGACATGCTCTTGTCCTTGCTCGCCAGCATGAGAATGGATCAAAACAAGATTGCCATACGGATCGTTTTCGTCGAGAAATCTGATTATCGCTCTCTGCTGTTCCGTATCGATGCCTTTCAATCCTTTGCGTATCTTCCAATCCGACGGACCACTTTCTTCACCGATATTCCAAACTATGGCTGGATGATGAGCAAACCTGGAAATCAACTCCAAGTAGTACAATCGACGGTGCTTGCCGACATTGCCTTCGTCCAGCAGGAATTCGTTTTCCGTTTCCTGAGTAATCACATGCATCGCAATTCCAGATTGCTGCATATGTTCAAAAACGACTTCCCATTGATCCAGTTTGCTGCAATCGAATCGCGTAAAGTCATCGGGACTGCGGTAAGGCCAAACATCCTTCCCATCGCCTTCAATATTTAGAGACAGGAAATACATGGAATTCATGCCTTGCTGGGCAAGGTAATTCACAACTCCCACGATTCCCTTGCCCTTTCCTCCGGCCCAAGTAGGGTCATTTTCGCGAAAGTCTTGCAGGTGAGGAAGAAAATCGTGGATCGGATTGTCGATCGCCGCCTCGCCTTCTCTGCTATTCCTGCTCATGCGAAAGGTACCGTCGAAGTCCGAATAGGCAAGCAAGTTTTCAGGCGAATTGGAACCAAACTTTAACCAAGTCTGATTTGGCCCGAGAGAAAAGTAGTGCCCCTGCTGCTGCAGTCGTCCGCTACGATAGAAGTTTGTAGCGCTCGCCTGCGCTGCTGCGCTATTTGCGGCGTCCCCATCTTCGGTCGCACTCAGCGTGTTGGCGATGATGCGTTGGGGTTCTGAATCCCAATTAGTGACTTCAAACTCTCCTTGTGCTCCCGCAATCTCGACCAACTCACCTGCCTCGGGGTCGGTGTCAATCGCGAGCCAGCTCCCCGTTCTCAACTCGGCGGTATAGCTCCACGTACCCGAAGTGTCTGGACAAAAACGGCACATCCACACGTTTCCGGACTCGGCACTAGTATTCGCTGCATTCCCGTCAGCCGCGAAAAATCCGCGAATGACGTATTTCGAATCGCTGTTTTGTAGCGTGACCAACAAGCGAGAATCCGTAAAAGGATTGCGTTCCGCCGACTCTGCGGCCTGTGGGCCCTCAAAGCGTAGCGTCACAGTTTGACGCATCCGATAGGTGGCTCCCCCGGATTCGTCCGGAATTGAAGCATCAGAATCGGTTGAACTTAGAGTCCGCTTTTGAGCTTCCACACGCACTGCGAGTAAACCGAAGAGAAAAGCGATTGATACACAAAACGAAACGAACAAACGAGCATGGCGCAAGAAGTACTGCATAACATAACCAACTAAGTCTGATGAACGGTTGCGGCTCGCGCCAAACTGATTTAGATGTCAGCTTGGGCGGAGCTGTGGATGATATCGTACCAAAGTTCGGTGACGAATCCGGCAGCGGTGCCCGCACCTGAGTCCAAATCCGAGCCGCCGCTCAGCATGCAGCCGA
>JBCCEO010000955.1:0-2520 GCA_039030255.1 Planctomycetota bacterium
CGAGAATTCTAGGAATCATTAGGAATATGACCAAAACGACTGTCGCCGAAGTACTCTACACACCGGACTCCGAAGAGCGGAAGTTTCTGCCAGAAGGCCCAACTTGCTTGAGTCCCGGTGTCTTTAGCTGGGTCGCCATTCAGCATGGCGTCGCAGGAACACAGGGTTCACTCAACATTTTCGATACTGCCACTGGCGCGAACCAAAGCTTCGATTTGCCCGGCCGACCGGGTTTTGCCAAACCCACCGATCAAGAAGGCATCTTCATTGTCGGCGCCGAACGCGAGTTGGGACTTTTCAATATTCAGGACGGATCTTGGGATGTCTTGAACGACCAAATCGACGCCGACGTCGAAGGCACAATCATTAACGACGGAACTTTGTATGGTCCCAATGTCGTTTTTGGCTCCAAAGACCTAGAATTCAAGACACAGAAAGCAGGACTATACCTGTTCCAAGGTGAGAAAAACCGTTTGATTCGCCTCCGCAACGATCAAGTCTGCAGCAACGGCAAAGACGTGATCAACATGGGCGAAGGCGGGTGCTCTCTAATCGATATTGACTCACCGACGAAGAAAGTCGTTCGTTATCCGATCGATGTCGCTGCCGGCACCTTGGGAGACCCGCAGGTGGTTGTCGATCTGAACGATTTGCCGTCGGTACCTGACGGAATGGCGATGACGCCGGATGAGCAGAGTTTGATTGTCAGCTTCTACAATCCTAATCCTGCGGAGTTTGGTGAGACGCGACAATACAGTTTGTATGACGGAGGGCTTGAGCACATTTGGCAGACACCAGGTAGCCCTCAGGCAACCTGCCCGCTCTTGCTCCCTATGCCTGATGGCTCAATCAAGCTGATAATAACAACCGCCGTCGAACACATGCCAGAAGAGCGGCGAGCGGCAGCTCCAAACGCCGGTTCACTCTTTGTCGCAGAAACTAGTTTTCGAAGCCCGCCTACACAGGGTGCCTTTCCAACTCGGAAGCTCCATCGCGGCTAATTGATAAGGATGGGATGAACCACGAAACAGACCCATCCGTAGCCAACCTGCAGATGCAGCTAATAGCTTAGAGGCCGTGCAATGTCGAATTACATCGATGGATTCACCTTCCCTATCCCCTCGGATCGCATCGCAGAGTACCGCAAAGTTGCCACTGCCGTCGCGGAGATCTACCGCGAGCACGGCGCTTTGGAGTATGTCGAGTTCATCGGCGACGACATGCTCCGCGAAGGACCCCGATCTTTTCCCGAGATGGTTGGCGCGAGCGAAAAAGACTCCGTAGTCTTCGGCTGGATTTCCTATGAATCCCGGGCCGCGCGCGATATGGTCAACGAGCGAATCGAATCGGACCCAAGATTGGCCGAGTTGGTGGCTCCCTTGATGGATCCTTCCTCACCAATTTTCAACCCCGCTCAGATGGCCTTCGCAGGCTTCCAGGCGTTTATACGAAAGTAGCGTGCAGATCGAATGTAGAACAGTTGCCCCAGCTGTTTTCCCGATTTTGATCGTAGACCAGTTGTCCCAACTGTTTGTCGGATCTGTTAGTAGCGCGGTTGTTCAGAACGCTTTCTAACAATCATTTCTTACAAATCATAATGCGAGGGAAAACATTTGGGACAAATGTTCTACTATCGACAGATGTTTTACCATCACAAGGCGAGCGCTTGAGCGAAGTGAAATCCGACGACGCAATATTTGAAGACGATAACGCTTGCGAGCAACCCGAGTCGAAGAGTTGGGTTGATAGGCTTAGAGAATTCGCAAGTAGCTATCCAGACTATGTATTGATCTTACTTGGGCTCACTCTGAACTTTGTAATTCTCTCCTTTGTCACCGGCTATGGCATGGAGCCCTCTCGATTCATCCACTCAAAGCACCTAGAGGCCACTCCCTTCGGCGGCTACTACTATCAAATCGATGCCATAGTTTTGGCGATCCTTACGAGCCAGCTGAGCATGGTCATGTTTTGGTCTATTGCCAGCCGAAAACGCATGCTGTTATGCCGATTGACTGCATTCTGTTGCATGGTGGTCGTCTACATGATCGTTTTGCAAGCAACTGTGAATCCACAATACCAGATGCAACAGCTTGTAACTTTTTTCGCTTGTTTCTCTCTTGGAACGGCATTGGCGGCGATCGATCTGCGGATTCGACGGTGGCGGATTTCGACACGCAACGAAGGAGAACTAGACAGAGGCAAGTTTGCGATGAGTGAACTGTTGGTCTTGGCTACGTTGATCGCTATGTTTCTCGCCTTACTACCGGTTTTGCAATTCGTCTCGCTGGTACCCTACTGGCGCTTTTGGAGCTCGTATTGGGCAGATCTGACGGTACAACTTCGCATGCTCCAAGTTTGTTTGATTGGTTTCCTTACATTGGAAGGCATTGTGCCGCTGGTGACAAACGGCCAATCGAAAAAACAATTTGAATTTAGCACGATCATCCTGCTGATCACTTCGGGGGTCGCCATCTTTAGCGTGCAACTTTATCGCTACGTGGTTTTCGAATTATATGATCG
>JBCCEO010000956.1:0-2454 GCA_039030255.1 Planctomycetota bacterium
CGAGTTATGGTATCTGGATGGTTTTCGCCGAGCTGCTTTACACTTGTCGCATGCAACTCGTGGTGCATCTGGATTGCTTCTTTCAGATTGCCTGTTTGAGCTAGTACACTGGCGAGGTTGTTTTTGAAGGAAAGCGTATGCGGATGATCGCTGCCTAATTTTTCTTCGTGACGATCGACCGCTTCGCGAAGCAATTCGATGGCGCGATCAAACTGCTTTGATGCATAAAGGCAGGTGGCAAGGTTGTTCATCGTCGCCAAGGTCTCAGGATGGTTTTTCCCTAGTTTTTTTTCTTGCGTTGCCAGAGCTTGCTCATAGAGTTCAGCAGCCTCGTCCCTTCGATTTATTTCGGCATAGCGAAGCGCCAAATGATTCATGCTTAGGAGAGTCTCTGGGTGCGATTCGCCAAGTTCGGCCTTGCGGAGACGATAGGCTTCTTCAACCAGCGGCAATCCTTCTTTCACCCGACCCAAGCGAATGTAGCAGTCGCCGAGGAAATCTTTTGCGGAAAAAGTATCAGGGTGCAAATCTCCGAGCTTCCGTGTTCTGGATTCGAGAGTCTCTTGATACAACGGAAGTGCTTCTGCGAATCTACCCGCATTGCTGTAGCAACTCGCCAAGGCAAAAACACTAGTGACAGTATTCGGGTGGTCGCGTCCAAGTTTTGCTTCGCGTTTCGCCAACGTTTTCAGCTGCAGGTCGATGGCTTCATTGATCCTTCCCGCGTGTTGATGCAAAGACGCGAGCAATGTCATACTCATCAACGTGCTCGGATGATCTTCACCTAGCACAGATTGACGCTTCTTCAAACTTTCCTCCAGCAATGGCCGAGCGGACTGTAAGTCGCCCGCGGCATGGTAGGCAACACCCAAAGCCGAGATACTGGATAATGTGTCGGGATGTTCATCTCCAAGCACTTTCTGCCTTGCTTTCAAAACCTCGTTTTGGGTTCTAATTGCTTGCTGCAACTGGCCCAACGCTCGGTAGCAGCGAGCAATGTTGCTGGCGGTGTCCAGTGTCTCTACGTGCTCCTTGCCCAGATTCTCCTCGCGATAGCTCAATAATTCACGATAGAGGCGCAAAGCTTCTGTGTTGTCACCAAGTCCGACATGCGAATCGGCCAGACGACTTACGCTGCTCCAGGTTTCGGATGCATCCTTTCCCAATGCCTCGGTCCTTAGTCGCAACGCCTCCTCGTCCGCAGGCATTGCCTCTTTGTACGCACCAAGGGACTTCAAAGATTCTGCGATGGCCTCAAGTAGGGTAGCCTTTGTGAGTTTGTCCCTCGACAGCTCTGTGTCCGCCTCGATTCGTTCCAGTGCCTTGAGAAGAACTTCAAGAGCGGTCGTCTTGTGGGTGACTCCAGCGAGATTCGTGTCCGCACTGCGAAAGGCCGAGACGAAGTAGTCCACGACGGTTTGATTGCGATCGGCTAATTCCGTTTTCTGCTCAGCCAACGCAGCCTTTTCATCGGCTAGGGCTGCTTTCTCGGAGGCCAATTGCTTCGCGGCTAGGGCGGACCGGTCTGCTTTTTCCTTTTCATCCAAGGCCCAAATCATTCCGTAGCCTGTCGCTACCGAACCAACAATCAAAGTTAAACCAATAGCCCCCACCGATAGTGCTAGCGCACGATTGCGCTTTACGAACTTACGCAGCAGGTAAGCCGACGATGGCGGTCGCGCTGAAACCGGCGCATCGTTTAGATAGCACTGAATGTCATCGGAAAGACCGGCCGCAGAACCGTAGCGACGCTCACGATCTTTGTCGATCGCCTTCATCACGATCCAGTCGAGATCACCTCGCAGAATTTGCGTTAGTTCCCGGCCTTCCAGTTGCCGTACTCCACTTATCGACAGTGCCGAATCCCCAATCGAGCTCAATCGCGTGCTGGGCCGTGGTGGTTCTTTCTCTCGGATCAATTCCAGGATCTTCATGATCGCTTGACGATTCAAGGATTCATCGTCAAGAGGTGTGCTGCCAGTCAGCAACTCATAGAGAATCACACCGAGCGTATAGACGTCGCTTCTCGTGTCGACGTCGAGTGAGTTCAAACCCGCTTGCTCAGGACTCATATATTTGAGCGTCCCAAGCACCTGGCCAATCCCAGTCGACATGGTCTTGTCTGTCAGTTTTTGGGTCGTATCGAGGGCTTTTGCGAGTCCAAAATCGATAATTTTGGGCTGCGCTTTGCCATTGAATTCCGTCACCAGGATATTGGATGGCTTCAGGTCACGGTGCACAATTCCTTTCTGGTGCGCTTGTTGAATACCATCACAAATTTGCTGAAAGATCTCTAGCCGTTCCCGGATGTTCAATTTGTTTTGATCGCAGTACTCCGTGAGTGGTACTCCACGAACAAGCTCCATCGCAAAGAAGGGTTGTCCTTGTTCCGTTGTGCCAGCATCAAGAATCCGCGCGATGGAAGGATGATCCATCATCGCCAATGCTTGACGC
>JBCCEO010000957.1:0-2443 GCA_039030255.1 Planctomycetota bacterium
GCAAAGTTGGGCCATGGGTGACAACACTCGAGTCGGATCGGCAAGTACACAAGCTGTTACCAAGAAGCCGCTGCTAGTCCGATTGCAAACTCCGCGTTTCCTAGTCGAAACTGACGAAGTGGTTTGCAGCACCATTGTTCACAACGACACCAAGAATGCTAAGGCGGTAACCGTGTCATTGGAAATCGAAGGCGGGACACAACTGGCCCTGCTGTCCGGTGAATCCGGCAAGCGGACTGTGAAAGTGGAGCCTTTCGAGCAAATGCGCGTGGATTGGCGGATGAAGGCCCTGGCGGCTGGCGACGTCAAACTACGCACGTTCGCTGTCAGTGAGAATGCATCCGACGCCATGGAGCTTACGGTTCCGATTGTCGTTTACGGTGCAATGAAAACAGATTCCTGGGCGGGAACAGTGCGTAAAGGCCAGACGGCATCTGATATTACCTTGACGATTCCTGCAAAACGTCGGGAAGAGCATAGTTTGCTGACCGTGCGTGTTAGCCCATCACTGGCGGCCTCCATGATCGAAGCCTTGCCATACCTTGCGAAATATCCGTACGGCTGCACCGAACAAACATTGAACCGATTTCTGCCCAGTGTCCTGACGCAACGTGTCCTCCAGCGGATGGATTTGGATTTGGAGAAGATTGCTGCAACGCAGAACAATCTGAATGCTCAGGAGCTGGGGGATCCCTCTGAGCGACGGGAGCAATGGGGCGACAAGGCAATCTTTGATAACGACAAAGTGGACGATATGGTCGCCAAGGGCTTGGCGCGGCTCATCGACATGCAAAACGTAGACGGCGGTTGGGGCTGGTTCTCTGGGAATGGCTCACGCTCTTCGGCCCACCTTACGGGCCAAGTCCTGCGTGGTTTGTTGGTTGCTCAGTCCAACGATGTTGCCATTCCGCCCGATGTGATTACTCGTTCGGTTACTTGGATGAAGAACTATCAAGCTAAGGAGCTTCAGAAACTCAAGAATTGGGATCTAGAAGTCAACCCACGCAAATCGCATTGCGACAACACAGACGCCTTCGTCTTCCATGTCTTGACACTTGCCAAGCAACGCAACGTCGAGATGGAAACGCGCCTCTACGAAGATCGAACGCATTTGAGTGTTTACGGTAAGACTCTGCTGGCCATTGCGTTTCATGAGCTGAACGACGGAGAACGAACCCAAATGCTGCGTCGAAACGTCGAGCAATTCTTGGTTGCGGATGAGGAGAATGAAACGGCTTACCTAACCGATGACAGCGGTTGGTGGTATTGGTATGGCAGCGCGATTGAATCCTCCGCAATGTACTTGAAGTTGCTCATAGCAATGGACCCAGAGGATATCAATGCTCCGCGAATCGTGAAGTATCTGCTTAATAATCGCAAGCACGCGACCTACTGGAATAGCACGCGTGACACCGCTTTGGTTGTCGAGTCCTTTGCTGACTACTTGAATGCGACAAAAGAACTGAATGCTGAATCAATGGTCAAGGTCTATTTGGGCGACAAGCTTGTAGGGTCAGTTGAGTTCACAAAAGACAATTTGTTCGAAGTAAACAACACAATTCAAATCGCTGCCAATGCGGTCCCAAGTGGTGAGCATCAGCTTCGCATCGAACGAAGTGGCAATGCAAATTTGTACTGGAACGTCTACTCCAGGAACTTCACCCGCGAGGAAGAGATCGAGAAGGCAGGTCTAGAAGTCAAGATCGAACGACGCTACTACTTGCTTGAACCCTCCCAGGAAGAGCTGGAGCTCGCCGGGAAGAATGGCAGCGTAGTCGAAGGGGTTGGGGATAAGAAAGTTCGCATTCGCGTCGATGAAGAAGTCGCACTGGCTAGCGGAAAGTTGGTTGAAGTCGAGTTGATCATCGAGAGCAAGAATGACTACGAGTACTTGTTGATCGAAGACAAGAAGCCAGCTGGACTGGAAACGGTGGATTCGGCGAGCGGATATTTCTATAGCCAAGGGTTGTGGATTTACCGCGAACTGCGAGAAAAGCATGTCGGGCTTCTGATCGAGCGCATGCCACGTGGCAAGTACTCGGTGCGTTATCAACTTCGCACTGAAGCTCCTGGTAGCTTCACCGCCCTGCCAGCCTCGATTGAAGGCATGTACGCTCCTGAGCTAGTCGGAAACTCACGTGATTTCGATCTGCAGATTGTTGATTGATCCGATTCTCAAACTCCTTATGAGTCGGATGCAAAACGGGAACCACGAAGAACACGAAATTTACGAAACACGGTGCGCAGTAATTGCAGTTCTCCTTTCGCGTTCTTTCGTAGTTCATACTTCCGCCGCAATTTTCAGATCTGGTGTGGCTAGAATCGCGCCACAACGATGCACGGTAGGAGACCAAAGGGACGAACCTGGAATTAGCTCCGGGCTATTTGGCAACGGCGGAATGTCTTCTTTGGCGCGGCCTAGAGATGAAGGCACTCCATGTCC
>JBCCEO010000958.1:0-2440 GCA_039030255.1 Planctomycetota bacterium
ATAGAACGGCCAACCTTCAAATTCCTCCGTTGACAGTTCCGAAAGAGACGGAAAGCGGAAATCCGATTCTGGATGAGTGAGTCCGTCTGTAACCGAAAAGAAAGTCTCCAGTTCCTCGCTGAAGTCAACGTCCAGTTCTTGTCTTTTTGCATCAATGTCGGACTGTGTCTTGCCTTCCTGGCGAACAAAACCATGCCCTGAAATGAGCATGTCAACATATCGAGATGTGTCTTCAATCATTGAATTGTATGTCTTTCATCTTGGCCAATTACTGATTCCAACCAATGCGGCCAAGTAGCGCAAAATTTCCATGCGTGTTCAAGTACTCCTCCAGACGGATCGGAGCGGTTCGATGCGCATCCAAAGCGATTTCGACGGGATGGGTGGGATAGCCATTTTGGAAGCAAAAACTAACAAACTCTGAACACATCATTTCTTTTAATGGACGTGAGCCAAAAGCAATAGGACGAGACCCAGTGACGGCTTGCGTCAAGTTCGTCGCATCGTTCTTTGCTTTGGTGCCAAATTCCCGCGAATTTCCAATGAATGCTCCCATACAGTTTTTCATCGAATAGGTGATCTTCGCGGTCATAGGGCCGTTCGCAACCCACCCCGTTTGGGCGAGTGCTTGGGCGCAGTCGATCGCTCTCTGCACGGAAGTTTCATTTTGACAGCGGTACACCAATACGAACGCGCCGTCCGTTTTTTTATAAGCCGGACTGTCAGGTCCGTAATGATCGAGCGTTCGATTCCACACGCCGCCCGGATTGTCGGCGATGGATTCGGAGATTCTGCCATTGCCAATATACAGGATCGCGTGAGTCGTAAATTTGCTGCCGCGTGTAGCTCGAAAAGCCTTCTGGGCGTTGATTACGGGGCTGGCTTTTCCTTCGTAGACTCGATAATCCTTTTTCAAAAGAATATCGCCTGGTTTCAACGCAAGCCGACTCACTTGAGGCAAGGTCATGAAAAGTTTTTGTTCGGCATCGGCGTCAAGGGATCGAAAACTGCTTTTCTTTCTAAGCCAATCTTTGTTTTCTTGTGCTGCACACTGACCACTCCCGACACAAAAAATCGCGGCGAGGGCAAGAACAAGCTCAGTCTTGCGGGACTTTCTTAACATTGCGAAACATCGATTCATCGTTCAGTTTCTCTTATTGGAAGTATACTCACGTGTGCTGAGGCAGAATCGTTTGGCTTAATCCACCGATCGCTTGTGCTTCAAGTTCAGCCAATTGTGCTGTTAACGGAAATCGGATGCAATACGGAACGATAGCGTGAAATCTCAATTGCTGGCTGAATGGAGTAGCCGCGGTCTTCAGTTGCTTCGCCTTTTCAAGTAGCTGGGGAAGTCTTCCAGGAATAATGATAACGCTCTAATGTATGGGATGTTGTGGCCCAGGTCGACTAAAAGTGCAAGCAGTTGACGCGAACGGCTTTACTAACGTTGGAAGTAGCTGGGACAGCAGATCTACTTTGACCCGAGACTGGCAAAGAAGGGAAGTTTTGCGGTTGCATGACGCCATAAAGCGCCTGTCTAGTGGCCATGCATATCGTATACTGATGCCTTCTCGCATATTACTGCGCGCATACTACAGTGTTGTCCTAGCCTTTGTCTTCCGATATCGAGAACTACGATGAGAAAGAAATTTTGTGTCGCTTTAGTGGGGTTCGTTCTTTTGACTTTTGCAATGGGTGCCAGCGTGCTTGCGCAGGAAGGCGAAAAACTCGGAGCAAAGGCAGAGGTGGATTCGTCGACGGAAGCCAAATTTGCGAACCTGTTCAATGGAACGAACCTGAATGGATGGACTCACCAGGGTAACTGGGCCGTGGAAGATGGCTCGATTACTCGCACCGGACGTGGCGGAAGCCTGGTGTACAGCGCGATGACGATTCCCGATGATTTCGAGTTGCAGTTCGATTGGAAGGTTGCCGCTGGCAGCAACAGTGGCGTCTACTATCGACCTGGACAATACGAGTATCAGATTCTCGACAACAGCCAGCATGCGGATGGAAAGAATCCTCGAACGAGCGCTGCTTCGCTCTATTTTTGCATGCAGCCTTCACACGACGCTACAAAGCCTGTTGGCGAATGGAATAGTGGCAAGGTGATTTGTAAGGGGACGGTGATTCAGCATTGGCTCAACGGTCAGAAGGTTGTCGATTTCGATTATACGGACAGGAAGTACACTTTTAATGTGAACATGTTGATGCAACGTGGCGGCGATTTGAAGGAGCGCGGAGCGAAGTTGAGTCTGCAAGACCATGGTGACCCAGTTTGGTATCGTAATATCAAAATGCGTGCTTTGACAGCTTCCGATCAGCTGGACAAAACACCGATCGAGCCCGAGAAGCTCAAGGCTGAAGTCTTGGCTTCAGAGCGCAAGAAGCTGCAGGGCATCGTGTCTCGTCGACAAAAGAATAGCGAGGATCGCGACGC
>JBCCEO010000959.1:0-2427 GCA_039030255.1 Planctomycetota bacterium
GTCATTGACCTCTCCAGCACAGGAGACGTCATAGCACCACATCTGTCGTTCGGCGGTGACGAGCCAGCACTGATAAGAAGCCTTCTCGACGAGTATAAAGCGGCTGGTATCACCCGCGTGGTCGCATTAAGAGGCGATCGTCCTTCCGGGATCGGTGGCGCTGCACAAATGACCCATGCCAACGAACTGGTCAGATTCATTCGCGAGGCCACCGGCGATCACTTTCATATAGATGTCGCTGCCTACCCGGAAATCCATCCAGAATCCGATTCGGTTGCGAGTGAGTTGAAATACTTCAAGGCAAAGGCTTAATGATGCTTATGGCAAGTCAGGTCGGGTAACTATCGTACCCGACCTAAGGTACTGTAAAAACTTCAATCCATCGGTAGCTGGATGCGCGCCACGCGGAGGGAATAACCTTGTAGTTGAACCCCAAAGTACATTGGATCCGATGCTCTGGGCTCACGAGATTGGACATAACGCTGGACGCAAGCATGCCTGGGATCGAAGTGATCACACGCCAGCTCTGACTAGAATCCCCGGCGTCACTCAAGTATTCGCGTGGACCGGAAGGAACAGTCAGCAAAACATCAATTCCTTAGTTGCGAATGACACGTTCCTAGGAATTCGTCGCTTAGCAGAAAAGAAAACCTTCACAAGCAATCCTCAAGCTAGGAGCAATGACGGTCCTGCCTTGGTGTTTGCAAACGGCAAAGCGTATTTGGCACAGTCTGGTCGTGGGTCAAACCGCCGGATTTTTATTACCTCGACCGACGATGGATTGAATTGGTCTGGGAAGCAAAACACAGGAGAGTCAAGCAACTACAAGCCTGCTCTCGCATGGTTCAAAAACAAACTGTACTTGGCTTGGACTGGTCGGGATAGTGGCAGGCACATCAACGTCATGTCAGGCTTGATCGGATCAGATGGATCAATTTCATGGGGTGGGAAACGCACCTTCACCGGAAGCCCATTTAAGGGTAGAAGTGATGATGGACCGGCGTTAGGCGTCGCCGGTGATCGCTTGTACCTGGCATTTAGCGGCCGGGGTAGTAAGCATCGGATTTTCATTGCGAGCACCACGAATGGTTCGAGTTGGACGTCCAAGTCGTCCGTGGGTCGAAAAAGCGATCGGTTACCTGCATTAGCATGGTTTAACAACACGCTCTACCTGGCTTGGACCGGTCGGGGCAGTGAACACTACATTCATCTAATGCCTGGAGCAGTTTCATCGTCGGGATCGGTAAGCTGGGGTGCAAGGATCCGATTTGACGGGTCTCCCAGAGCCAGAAGCAACGATGGTCCAAGCTTCGACATTAGAAACAGCCGTTTGCGTTTAATCTGGTCTGGAAGAGGATCTCAGAAACGCATGCAAGTTACGGAATCAAGTAATGGAACATCTTGGAACGCGAAACGATTCCTTACCAATACAGACAAGTTGATGCTTTCAAGCCTAGGTTCAAATCGTACCCGCGTATCAAACGTCGAGTGCGCTTATTTCAGATTGTATTTGTAGGAGGTTTGTATGCGTTCTGTATTTTTTGCTTACTGTCTTGTTTTCGCAGCCTCTACACTAGCGCAGTCAGGCTTGGGGGATGACCGTCGTGATAGCTATGCCGTTGAGATCGCCAAGAGCGTCTGGCCTGAAGGCATCAGCTATGACGATGTCCGCGACTTTTCGCCCGACGATACTCGCCAGCTAATTGAGCTGTTACAGAATGAGGACGAAAAGACACATTGGGTAAATGCAATTACGATTATAGGCTTTGCGGGAAACATCAGTGATATCGAGCCACTCCTGCAGTTTATGGAGCAAAACAGCGAGAGTGCATACAAAGATTTCTACACGCTAAGAGCGGTCGCTACAGTGCCTTTTGCGCTTGGGTGTATTGGATACGAGAACGACGCAAATTTTATTCGCGAAAGGTTGGTCAGCCTAAGCAGCGCTCAAGCATGGAGACGCTCAGCGGACAAATCGAGTCAGGGCGATTCTGTGGCTTTGGAACTCGCCCAAGCGTCAGTGATTGGCCTGGCCATGAGCGGCGATGTTGCCAGAACAATGATGGTGGTTGAGCGGATGCGTGCCACCCGAAGTTGGGACGAGGGGCTAAACAATATGGTGCTTGAGATAGTCGAAATCGTCGAGTCGGAGGGTTTGGAAGGCTACTACTCCAACGATCCCGACGATTTTGACGCTGAGCAAGTAGAAGAAGAGCAAGTTGACAAAGATCCAAGCTCTTCTAACGCACGCAAGTAAGTAAAGTCTGTGATTGAAGTGTCTGCTCTGGGTCGGAAGCAGAACTTCGTGTAAAGCTACTTGTGAGGCCTCTTTTGGCCAAGAAAATATTCTGATGACCTGAAAGCTGACAGACTCCGGCTAGCCAGCAACGTTGTTCGCTTTAGATCTCCGCATTGGTAGGCTCTCGA
>JBCCEO010000960.1:0-2422 GCA_039030255.1 Planctomycetota bacterium
GGGCAGCCGGGGGCGCCGGGGCAGCAGCAGCGGGAGAAGGAAGCCGGGGGACGGTCGCGGCGGGACGACCAGCAGGAGGGGCGACGGCGGCAGCTCCATGGTAACGCGCCGCATTGTCATCTCGCCAGTATTTGCATGGCCCTAGAGTTGAGAAACTCGCCGCAAGTACACTCAGCGTGACACAGTGCAATTGATCGCGTCTCCCTTAGAAGCAGCTAAACAACAATGTTTATCTCAAAAAAACGAGAATTCATGGCATTCGTGCTGTGCCCGCTCGTTCTGCTCATTTCAGCCAAATACTGTCAGGCGCAGTCGCATCCAATCCTGCGAGTGGACATGCGAGACGGCAAATCCTTTTTGGGAATGCCGATCCAATGGGGAGCGCACGAAGCAATTTTGATTCAAGATACAGGCGCATTTCAATTCTTGCCTGTCGACCAAGTTTCGTTCCATCAAGTCTTAGAAAAGAATTTTGCACCACAAAGTCTTGTTGCAACCCGCGCCAATCTCCAGATGGAGTTGGGCAATCAGTTCGAAGCATTCATATCAGGTCCCTATGTGATCGCATCACCGAGAGGATCAAGCGGAAAATGGCGTACCAGATTTAACGCTTTGATCTCTGGCTACTACCGTTATTTTAAAGTTCGCGGATGGAGATTACGCGAAGTCGACTTTCCATTAGTCGTTATCGTATTTCCAGATCGCGCCTCCTTCACCGCATACTCAAAAACGCAACAACCAAGTGGCCTTCCTCAGCAAGCTGTCGGTAGCTACTTCCCAATGACAAACCGATGCATTTTATATCATATTCCTGGCCGCAGCAGTATCGACTGGTCGGAAACTGAATCCACAATCGTGCACGAAGCAGTTCACCAGCTGGCATACAATACGGCCATTCATGAACGGCTATTCAAGAATCCATTTTGGTTCGTCGAAGGACTGGCAACTATGTTCGAAGTACGTAATGTGTACGAGCTCGGACTGGAGCGCAGCCAGCTGAAAGATCGGGTCAATCGGCAGCAACTCGAAACGTTCCGTCCACTGCTCAAGGATGTCAATTCTCTCGAACGCTTTATTTCGGATCTGATTCGCTCGGATGCACCTTTCAAGACCAACCCGAAATTGGCCTACGCAGGCTCCTGGGCGCTGACTTTTTATCTCGCCGAAAGAATGCCCGAACGGTACCAAACTTTGATGCAACTGCAAAGCAGACGCGGATTAGGCGACTACTCAGCCGCCGAACGTCAAAACGACTTTGCTCGGGCGACAGGAATGTCGACCAGTTTGCTTGCGAACCAACTTGTTCGCTTCTTTCAAGCAATCGATGCTGCACTTTAGCGTCTGAATTCGTCTCTCTGCCCGCTCTCGCACGTGAGCAAGCAACCGCCCCCGCGCCGATAGGAAGGCGGCATTTTCTGAACTGGGGCGATTCGGATGAAACTACAGCACAAGTTTACGAAACATACTCTCGACGTTTGTTTCGGTTACAATCGTGGGCAGCAACCGAGCATGGCTCCTCACTGATTGCGGCATACAACTTTTTACACTCCTAATAGCTGACGAACGAATCATCATGCGTCGACGTTCTTTCCTGCTTAGCTTATCAGCGGCAACGCTGACCGTTGATCTACTTCGCAACCCAGCAATGGCAATTGATCCATTCAAGCGTCCGTCGCCAGGTCGATTAAAATTAAGCTTAGCAGCCTACTCGATGCGAAAATACTTAACGATGAAAGCCGATCAGGCAGGAGCGATGGACCTGTTTGACTTCGTTGACTTCTGCGCCAAACACGAACTGCCTGGCGCCGAATTAACAAGCTATTATTTTCCCGCCGATGTCGACGACGCTTACATTCTAAAACTAAAACGGCATTGTCACTTACGAGGTGTCTCCGTCTCCGGAGGTGCAATCCGGAACGATTTCTGCAGTTCAGACAGTGACAAGATTGAAACGGACGTCCAACACACCAAGAAGTGGATTGATCTTTATGCATTGCTAGGCGCTCCAGCGATTCGCATTTTTGCAGGCAAACCTAACTCGGGCGAGGAGCTCGATGTCACGCTCAATCGCTGCGCTGAAGTGTGCGAGCAAGTTGGATCCTATGCGGCTCAAAAAGGTGTCATGCTCGCCCTAGAGAACCATGGTGGTGTCACTGCCAAGGCGAAGGGGCTACTCAAAATTGTGAAGCAAGTTGACTCAACCGCCTTCGGCATCAATTTTGACTCGGGTAATTTTCGTTCCGGCAACGATCCTTACGCCGAGTTGGCAGAAATCGCGCCGTACGCAATTAATGCTCAGATCAAGACTGAAGTTACCGTCGACGGCGAGAAGCAGCAGGCAGACTTGACTCGCATCATTCGGATATTAAAAGATTCTGGCTATAGTGGATGGGTCGCACTCGAATATGAAGATAAAGAAGAA
>JBCCEO010000961.1:0-2422 GCA_039030255.1 Planctomycetota bacterium
CCTTGCAGTTTCGAGGGTGGTTCGTTGGCGAAAGGTGATTTGAAGAGCCCTGTTCCCATTTACGCCAAGGGAGCTGCTTTTCTGGGGCTTGGAATTCTTGCCGCGGCAATGCTGCTAGCGGAACATTTTAGTTGGCGAAGCTGCCTGCTACTCTGTATCGTTGTTTGGGGATTTTGTCGGGCTTACTACTTCGCTTTCTACGTCATTGAGCACTATGTCGATTCCAATTATCACTTTGCCGGATTGATCGACTTCGCTCGTTACTTGATGGGACGGCCAAGAGAGTAGGCTTATGCTAGAGGCTTCGAACAGTGAAGCATGGTCTTCCGGTTTGATACACCCACTGGTAGATTACGTCTCAATCCATTGAAGCGGTTTTCCGTTTTTGAGTCCCTTCGTTTTCGTCATGAAGAATGCTGGTGAAGTCATGTGCCGATTGCTTGCAAAACTCGTTCTAATCGCAAGCTGTTGTGTTGTTCTTGCTCCATCAAAACAGGCTCTTGCCCAAGATTGGGTGAAATCCATGTTCTCCGAGAGCAGTCATGATTTCGGCAACGTGGCTCGCGGCTCCAAGACTTCGTACAGTTTTGTTTTTGAAAACAAGTTTGAGGAAGATGTGCACATTCGCGAAGTGCGCACGAGCTGTAAATGCACGATTCCTTCAATTAAGAACAAAGATAAAGGCGGCGATACTCTCAAGACTTACGGTAAAGGTGAGATCGTCTGTGATTTTAATACGCAGGCATTCATCGGTGCGAGGTCGGCAGTGGTGACTGTGGTCTTCGATAAGCCTTATTACGGTGAGATGCAGCTGAATGTGAAGGGTAATATCCGTTCAGACGTGCAAACTGATCCTGGCGAGATCCAATTCGGTGAAGTCCAGAGGGGGACGGAAAAGAAGACTTCGGTGAAGGTGACTTATCAAGGAAGCTATCCTTGGAAGATTACCGACGTGCGAAGTGCCAACGAAAATTTGCGAGTGCAGCTGAAGCCGACCACGAACGCGTATGGCAAGACGGACTACGAAATGCTCATCCGTTTGCTGCCAACGGCGCCTATTGGATCCTTCAACGACCAGATTGTCTTGGTTACCAATGAAAGTAAATTTAACTTGGTGACGGTGCCGGTGCGTGGAAGCGTTCAGCCGCCTTTGGTGATGGCGGGCTCCGTCGAGCTTGGCACCACGGGTTTTAACAAAACGCTGAAGAAGCGGCTCATTGTTAAGGGCAAAGAGCCATTTGAAGTCACCGAAGTCAATTGCGAGGACGATCGTTTTTCGTTTGAGATTCCTTCTGGTGAACGAAAGGTTCACTTGATTCCAATGACGTTTGAGTCAGGCGAAAAGAAGGGGGCCTTCAAAGTTGAGGTCAAAGTTACCGCCAGTCTTGAAAACGATAACACGGCCTCTACCTTCGTGTCCGGCAATGTTGTGGAAGAATAGAGACGAGAGCCCGGCCTACTGTCCCTCTGGTGCAGGATTGGAATCTCGTGTGAACTTCGGCCAGCTAAGTTGGTTCCAGCCCCATTTAAGCAGTTCTCCGCTCAGCAGTTGTTCGGTCCACGTCTTCTTGTTGATCGAAAAGTTGGACCACACCGCCTCCAGGTATGGTTGGCTTGCGCGTGAGAGAGTCGGCACGAGGCCTTCTCGCTCGATTTCTCGTAGGCCGTCCCAGTAGTGTGTAATGATGTGTTCGTTGAACATGTTGCCTGCGATTTCGAGACTCACGATAGCACCATGTCCTGCTGATTGAATATTTTGCAATGCGACCATCGAAATGGTGGCAGAAACATCCCAAATGGAAGCATCCTGATCTTCAGCTGCAAGTTCCATTTGCGTCCAAAGCTGGTCGATCTCCGATGCAGGTAAGAGCTTAGTCGGGTCGATTTCCGACACGGCTTTCTGTGTTTCGATGAGCGTCTTCTTCAGACCTTCAATAGAGATTGGTGGCTGATCGAACATGCCCACGGCCGTTCCGGACGCCTGCTCTAGGGCTTCGATGAAATCAGCCGCACCGTCGATGGTGGTGTCCTTGTCGATGATGCCCTGCTCTTTCAGACGATCGCTGAGCTTTTCCATGTACACCTTCGACCCGTAGGCGACATCGCTAAATAGGGCTAACACCGTCACGGGCGACATGTGAAAAGTCGCGAAGGCTGTCATGTCGAGCAGGTTGCCGACGGTTTTGCGAGCTAGGTCAACTTCCTGTTCGGGCTGTCCTTCCTTGGCCGAACGTCTGACGCCTCCAACGTCTTTGCAAACAAAGTCCAGCATCTGCTGAACGAAAATGGAGTAGGACTTCGAATTGCGGAATGCTGAGGGAATCAGCCAGTTGGCCGTTTCGTTGACGAGTCCACCTGCTAACGCAGTGGCGCTTCGCAATGTGCGCTCTGGCAAACTAGCTGAGTAATTGAACAGCCTCAG
>JBCCEO010000962.1:0-2396 GCA_039030255.1 Planctomycetota bacterium
AACCACCGTGACCTAGTGAACCCCCCACCCAGCACTACCTTGAACCTGGCTTGATGAGGCACCCTCATGTCTTCATCTTCTACTGCCCATAAAGAGGGGGCGTAGGGCGCTACTGCTGCTGCCCGTGCTCCAGATGGAAACCTGGTTATTGGAAGAAGCAACAGATTCTCTGGGCTAGAGGTAGACTGTGAGCTTGGAGCATCAGCAGGGGAACATATGAGCGTGGGACAGGATGGAGTGGCAAAACCTTTGTCCACGGACGCAGGAGTTGTTCGACTGGAATTGGAATCTCTTGGCTGTGGACTTTTCGAATCCCCTCATCTGTAAGGCCAATGTAACCGCTTGATCTCTCCAGGTAATGTTGGTTCCGGTGCAGATGTTGCGCACACCTCTTTGCCAAATTCACCGCTGCCGAGTCGGAGGCAACTCCTGGTTGGAACTCCGAAAGAACTTGAGGTGAAGAAGCATCGTCCACCAGAACATTGTCGATTTCATCGACGATTGCGTAGCGCAGGCCACGTCTCTGAACGGGTTTCTCGAAATCACCTCCCTCCAAAGTGGTTAGTAACTGTTGCCCCCGCGGCAGAAGTGAACGATTCTTTAGAATCAACTGGTCTCGAAGGTAGTCAAAACCGAACTCATGTCCTGGGCCGTAGGTGATGTCACAGTTGTAGGACTTTGATTTGGCAAGAGAATTGTCTCCATCACACGTTAATAGTCCGACAGAGATTCCTAGAGCCTCGTAAACTTCCTTCAAACTCGAATAGTCCCGTTCGGCCAAATAGGGATTGGGAGTTGCAATGTGAACTCCGCCGCCGCGTATGCCGCCGTAAATTGCTGCCGGCACGGCCGCCATGGTTTTGCCTTCTCCAGTCTGCATTTCGGCGACAGCACCGCGAATCATCGATGATGAGGCTAGAATTTGCACATCGTATAGGTTCACCCCCAGGACGCGACGAATGGCTTCATTCGTGATTGCGATAACTGGCGCTGCAAGACTGGATAGATCAGTTTGCTTGGAGTGCACTGACTCTCGCAAGTCCGAAATGCGATTCCGAAGTTCCCGCTCGTTTTCGCATTGGAGCTCATCGGAAAGTGCTGCAATGTTTGGCGAGCCATGGGCAGAGGTGCTGTTTCTTAATTTAAGGATTTTGTCCCTCCCAACTGAATGCCGCTCCGATCTTGATTCCCAAACGTGTTCCGTTGATTCACAGAAACGTCGATTGAGTGACAAGATTCTTGCCGTCAGCCGTGCTCGCGGGTTGGGAGCGGCACGTGTGCATTCTGTTTTTCATGTATCCCACGGAGTGTATCTAGCCAACTTTGAAGAGGATTCCCATTGCCTGCTTCAATCGAACGGTCGCAACTGCATAATCGAAGAGCGCCTTGGAGAACGCAGCCTCTTCGTCGGCGAGGCGTTCTTGTGAATCCAAGAGATCTTCGAGTAGTAATGTTACGGAATCGTCGACACCAGGAAGAGTGAGCCAGCGATCGACTAGGAATTCAGTTTCGTTTTCGGCTGCAACCATGGAGTGATATCGACCGGTCATTTCTGAGTAAGCTGTCTGCACTTCGCGTACTGAGATCTCGACCTCGGTTATTCCTGTTTCGACCGTGGCCTTGAACTCGTGCATGGCTCGAGTCAATTCCCACTGGCGTTGTTGCTTCCGAGCTTGGGCGGCGCGATTTCCGACAGGAATCTCAAATTCAAACCCAACATTGAATCCAGGCCGGCCATCCTTGAATTGATTTACCCAAGAATTAAGAGCGTCCGAGTCTCCGTCCAAGCCGGCGACATAAGTACCTATTAGAAGATCGAGCCGGGGCCACAGGTCATTCGTTGCAACCCCGTTACGAATCTTTGCGGCGGTGACAGCTCGAATGGCGGATGAGATATCTTGCCGATGGGCAATTGCTGTGGCGACGGCATCCTGCAAATTCAGAGGTAGCTTGGCCAGGTCCGGGAGGTCGACAGGTGTGAATTCCAATGCTGCCGAATTCAAGAGCATGGGTTCATTCACTAGGAGCCGAATTCGCGACTCGGCGTTTTTGATCGAGGCCAGGGATCTTGCTATCTCTGCACGACGTTTCGAAACTGCAGCGCTCGCACGATAGACTTGGCGATCCAAAGCATCCACCTCAGCGCGTCCCTTGAGCCTATTGAGGATCGTTTCGGCGTTGGCAAGTAACTTTTGTCTTTGCAAGTATTCTGATCGGGCACGAACAAGTTCCCAATAGGTTTCGGTCAGGTTGGCAAGATGTCCTTGCAATTCTGTCAAAAAGGAGTCGCTGGCGACAATTGACTTCCACAGCGCCAGTGACTCCTTTTTGACAGAATTGCAAGGACATCTTGCCAACCTGACCGAAACCTATTGGGAACTTGTTCGTGCCCGATC
>JBCCEO010000963.1:0-2364 GCA_039030255.1 Planctomycetota bacterium
CCGCAAAGTGAAATTCACCACGCGGTCCGTTGTGTTCGGCGTGCTTGAAGTATTTTCAAACTGAATCTGACGCAAAACGCTCTCGATTTCAGCATGAGAAACGGGACCAGCCAAAGTCAAAATCAATGGCCCGGGCGACGTCAACGGTAAGTTAGGCGAACCGGTTACCGTGAGCCCTGCGTTCGCAATCGAGGTCAAGTCCGCAACCAATTGGTCTCCGATCTGACCATTTGTCAACGTAATGCTGACGTCTTGGATGGTTGCATTATCAACATCGCCCGCATCGACATCGCTATCTACAATTCCAATGGCTGGCCCGCCTTCGGTCCAAGTCGTCTCATAGTTGATCGGTTGTACGCCCGGCGTAATAAACCCGAACTCTAGCGTTCCGGGTGTCCCCACACTCAATGACAGATCGGTGAATCCGGAAATGTCAAAGATGGTCGCTCCGCCGACGCCATTGACTGTATCGCCCGAAAGGACACCTGTCGCTGAATCCCAAACTGGTAGGTTCGTCGTCTCTCCAGAAATCGTCTCAAGCTGTTCCACTAGTCGTGGTGTACCACTTGAGCTGGCAATGGTGACGGATTCACTCTGGTCAACGTCATGCAGGTAGATCAACGTCCCGGTCGGGGCCGTTCCAGAACTAAAAGAAAGGTTGGCCGTTGTGTTGTCGTCGAGTCGAATTGCTTCCGATCGCTCAAAGTATTTGGCGACGAAATTTGGGTCGGTGGCAGTTAGCCCAGAGGAGAACATGGCCGATGCTGCAACATTGACGGTGTCACTATTGAACAAGGCACCAGTCGTCTGTGTGCTGCTTACAAATGTCAGGTCGACACTATCCAAGCCAACAATTTCGGGCGCAGCTCCCGATGAATTGTCCTGATCCAAGTCCAGAGAAGGAGGATCGTTGACCGGCGTCAGGTTAATCGTAGCCTGCCCCACGGTACTTTGCACTGCACTATTGTCACGTACAAAGATATCGAACAGACGCGGAGAACTGTCGTCAGGATCATCGTCCGTATTGTAGTAACGAAGGCCATCCATCAACAAACGGACGGTGGACACGGGAATCGTAGCCGCGTTTTCAGGACGCCAGACTACCGCGTTTTGAGTCGGATCAAACTGGTATTCGATTGGAAAGCCATCGGTGGCTTCGTGAGTGAAGGTCGTTGTCTCCGAGCCGTCCAAGCGAACAGAACTCACGCCGCCAGAGCGACGGAAAATCACGAATTCTGCAGGTCCGTCCGGAACACCTCCAACCGGTTGGACGACAAGCTCGACGATATCGTCTTCGGCCAAATCATTTAGGAGGAAGTCGGAGTCCAGCAGGCGAACATAGCCATCTTCTTCAGTAAAACCATTCAGGAAGTCATTTCCGCTTGCGCCGCTAGAATCATCAATGTCCAAATCGACTAGGGCTTGCAATGTTCCTTGAGTGATAATCCCGCCACCGGAATCCGAACCATCGGTGCCGTCTTCCGCTTCACCTACTAGAGTGTTAGATGCGAGCGGTTGGACGTGTTCGGGGGCCCAGGTGTGAAAAGGAGTTTCACGCATCCAAGCTTGTTGTGACGCAAGGCCAGTGGCGGATCCGGGGATGACGGTCCAGTGATCGCCCTGCTCGACCGCAACCAAGTCCTGGTAGCCATCTTGGTTGATATTGAAGACTTGCATTTCCTGCCAGTCTGCGTCTACAACTTGGCCCCAATAACGCACCGAGAATCGATTCCCTTGGTTGGCAGCGAGCCAAAGGTGATCTTGCCCATCGACTCCGAGTACGTCCACACTACCATCGCCGTTGAAGTCGCCCGACCAGTAAAGCTCGATCGATTGATTCGGATTCCAAGTCCCCCAATTGTTCTGTGTGTTCGCGAAAGCTCCTCCCGATGCTACGACGAGTTCTCCCGTGGTCACGTCGCGTGAAAGCACATCCAGCCAACCGTCTTGATCGACGTCCATTTTTGCGATTGCTTGTAGGCTACGCGCAGCGGAGAAATTGGCCTGCGAAGGCTTGGCCGCTTGCACTGCCGTCTGACCAAACTGCAACGGCCCGTTCCATTGCGGCGCAGCTTGCTCTTGGTAGTAAGCGCTGGGCGAAAGCAACTCGTTTGTATCAAGTTGGTTTGCATTGCCAGCCGCGATTGGCCCGAACACAATGTCCGACGCCAGCGGAACACGAATCTCAAGGGCTTCAAACCTCCGCACCCGCTTTGCAGTTCGTCGGTGACGGGCCTGCAGTAGAACTCTTCGCAGCAGTTTTCGGAATAAGCTGGGTAGAAATCGCATTGGCTAAGCAACCTTTAAAAGTCGGTACAGACTGCCTGCGTATCGACATGCGATGACTTTGCAAGTTGCGCCTAG
>JBCCEO010000964.1:0-2337 GCA_039030255.1 Planctomycetota bacterium
GAGCACAAATGACCTTGCCGTTCCAGGTTAGCGATTCGCCAGCGGGGACAACCAGCTTTTCGTTCTTGACCGTCTGCAACTCCATGTTGCGACCGCCCGTTTTCTTTATGTCGTGATCTTCGATTGTGAACAAGTAGCATTGTCCGAAGTAAACATCCTCGGCGATGAAAGCTCCGTCCAAATCGCCCGTCTTAAAAAGGTCGCCATCGCAACGCAAGGAATCCATAATGCGTAGCTGCGATTCCTTCTTGCCTTCATTGATAAGCTCGGCGCTATACGCCAAGAACGCTTGATCTTCGGCCAAGCTATAACGAACTGCTGCAACGGTGTCGTCTCCGCTCAACGGCTTGCCTGTTACGACAACGGTGATGGATTCTTGCGAGACGCTTGGCGTTTCATCCAAGGGCAAGATCTCCTCGCCGGATTGAATGCCAAAGTTGTCCGCTTGTTCGAAGATATAGCGACCGCCCGCCGGATAGAAGCAGCTCAGTTGATCACTTCCGCTGAAACGCGTGGTGAAATCGATCAACATTCCTCCTACCCCGCGCACCGTCATATTCGCTTTGCGGCCTGGCGTCGGATTCGCGATTACTGCGCAGACTTTGTCGTTCCGTAGAACCCAGTCGCCGTAGATGGCATCGATTTCCTTGCCTTTGGGAACAACTTTGTCGTAATTGTCTTTTGTGATCTGAATCAGATCAGTGGCTTGGCTGCTGCTGGTGAACAAGCCGAGGAGGGCTATCGCAACAAATAGCCGAGGAATAAACCTAATCATTCAAGCACTCGAATTGGAGGGAAGTCTTGCTGCGTGCCCAGTGCTTTGAGCCGAGAGAGGCTAGCTGAGTTGGAAACGCTGTCGTGCGGAAAGTGGAAAGATCGCGTCGCCAGACTATGTATGGCTGGAAGCGAGGCCACATATCAACATATCAGAACTAATGATCCGCGTTGCGCATGCCTTTATCGACAGGGGTAAATCTGAGCAGATTTTGCGAATTGACCGCTAGTTTAGGATTCAGTAACGATTTTCGATAACACCAACAGGTGGCAAGACCGCTGGAGAGGTCTCATTCGCGAAACTGGCAAAGCAAAAAAGTAAAATGAGTGTTCGATCAAGCCTGATGGTTCCGTGGGGCACGAGCAGATGTGGTGGTCCCTCCACGGTCATTGCCCTGCATTGTCACTGGGACCGCCAAACAATTGTGCGCATCAATTCGATCATTTCAATTTCCTCTACCTGGATTATCTCTAGTTACAATTTGCCACACGGGAACATATAGAATAGCCCCAGTTTTCGACGGTGTGTAACGCACTAGGTTTTATGAGCACCCGGAATCGTAGCCTTCACTCTTGGGGGCGATTTCTGTGGAGCGAGCCAACTGTTTGGAAGCGGCAAATGGATTAACATGGGTGCAAATTGCTATCAGGAAGTGGGCCTCTTGCGTTTTCAAGAAACGTCGGACAGTACTTAAGATGGCAGTCTCAAGTCAAAAGCGCGGTTGCGTGAAGACCTGGCGCTTTACATGTAAATGAATGAGTGGATTCCTAATGGCTGAGAATAGATTCGGTGGCTTCATCATTGCGATTGCGTTTTTGCCGTTACTTGGATTCACTGCGGGCTGTATCGGTTCGGGGTCGGCCTTTGAGCCAGTCGCGTTCGCCGAGAAAAGCCTTGCTGAATCCTATGCAGTGAAAGCAGAGCTTGGTGAAGTCAAAAGCGTGAAGCTGCTCAAAACCGAGGGAAGCGTCTACTCTTTTGCAGTCGAGGGCAGTATTCAGAATGCAACGCTTGCACTTTTGGCAAACAAGCCAGCATTTGAAACAACAGGGACACTGTATCTTGAAGATGGCCGACAGATCCCGCTGTTCATTCCTTTTCTTGAAGAATCTTACAAGGAGGACCTCGGGCTCTGATGTAAAACTTGTCGTTCGCTCAAAAGTACCTCGCGACATTGGCCGCTTTAATTTGCTTCGAGTCTGGTACATTTTGGTTCCGCGTTTTCGCGAGAGCTGCCTCGGATTGTACTGATTGCATTTGTCGGGAACATGAATCAAAACGAGAAAGGCGAAATGCGAGAGCGACAGTTGGACGTAAAACCGATGCAAGACGGTGACTTGGTCGAGTCGTTGACTCGGGATATTGGGGAATGCCAAAGTGTTTGCCTTGCGCTTGGGCCGTATCGCAATTTGACGACTCTGACCGCGGCGACTCTATTCCTGCATCCCAACTGCCAAGTTCTCAATCACGCGGGCAGCAGGATCTATGGCAACACTGAAGTGGACTTCCTGGCAGATTATAGCCGCGAGCGATTTGATCGCTTCATTCAGTTTGCAATCCAA
>JBCCEO010000965.1:0-2295 GCA_039030255.1 Planctomycetota bacterium
AGTACTGCTGCGGTTGGCTATAGCCAGTCACTGCGTTGAAGAAGGCGCTAGCGTCCTGCCCTAATTCATCACGACATGTAAAGTAGCTTAAATCGCTGTACAACCTCGCAGTCGATTCATTGTAATTGCCGGTGCCAAAATGCACGTAGCGCATGATCCCACGGGCTTCACGCCGAACGATGACACAAGCCTTTGCATGCGTCTTCAGATTTCGGACTCCGTAAATGACATGCACACCGGCCTGCTCTAATTCTTGGGCCCACTCAATATTTCTCGCCTCATCGAATCGAGCCTTAAGCTCAACGATCGTCGTAACATATTTGCCTCTTTCGGCAGCGCGCCTCAGTGCATTGACGATCGCACTATCGCGACTTGTTCTGTACAGGGTCTGTTTAATTGCGAGCACATCGGGATCGTCGGCTGCTTCTTCGATCAGGCGGACAACAGGACCATATCCTTCGTAGGGGTGCGAAAGCAGAATATCCCGGTCTGCGATGGTTTCAAACATCGACCGCGCGGGGTCAATCTGCGGACTTCGCTGTGCCGGCCACGGATCATCTCGCAAGTGCTGGAATCCTTCAAGGCCTGCGAGCTGCATCAGAAAAGTAAGGTCAATTGGGCCCGGAGTGCGGAAGGTCTGACTTTCATCTACGGCCAAGCTAGATTGCAAGAACTCTACTATCGAGGCCGCGGCATTCTCGTCTATTTCAAGACGTACGCAATCAGCAGTTTTGCGCTGCTGCAGAATCTCCTTCATGCCATGCATTAAATCTGCGGCAGCATCCTCTTGAATACTAATATCGGCGTTTCGTGTGATCCTAAAAACGGTCGATCCGAGTAATCTCTCTGCGGGAAAAAACTCCTGCACACACTGCTCAACAACATCTTCTAAGAGAGCAAACGAAAAGCCCTGGTCAGTTGGCAGGGTCAAAACCCGCGGCAAGACGCTCCCTAACGGTATGATCGCAAAACGATGACCGACATCTTCCTCGTCGGACTCAAGCTGAACACAAAGGTGTAACGCTCGACTAGCTAGCAGCGGAAATTCAGCTTGAGCGTCAATTCCGATTGGCGACAACACCGCAAATATTTCTTCCTGAAAAATGCGTTGTACCGCCTCGCTGTGTAGCACGCCACAGTTCGCGATCTCTACTCGCTGTATTCCCTGCCGACCCAACTCTGGTTCCAAGTCCTGCAGGAATATTGCAAATTGCTGCTCAAGCATTTGCCTTGTGCGGACATCAATGGCCTGCAACTGTTCCGCAACAGTCATCCCAGCGGCGTCTGTCGACACCGATGAGGTTGCTTGCTGAAGCCGCAAGCCACCAACGCGCACCATAAAGAACTCGTCTAAATTGCTGGCCGTTATCGCCAGAAACTTGATGCGTTCCAACAACCGTACGGACGGATCAATTGCTTGATCCAAGACCCGTTGATTAAACTCGAGCCAGCTAGTTTCTCGATTTATGAATGTCGATGATTGTTTCGAAGTTGTTGATGTCGCCACGTGTTTGATACTTAGGAATGACCGTAATAGGCCCAAAAATCAGGACCATAGAAAGATTCAAGAAACATGGTTCGTAGAGTTAAAGGATAGACGCAACGGCGCCACTTGACCACGGCATCCGTCCGACAGACCTTCAAGGGAAAGTCCGCAGATTTCTTGCACTCTGTTTTTCGAGTTTTGTCAGTCGGATATTGGAGCTCCATTAATTTTCTGCGCCCAGGCGGCGGCACCTAACGTTGCCGCATCGTCGCCGAGCAAAGCAGCTTTAACCGTGAACTCATCGCGGTAGCATTCGAATACGTGCCTCTTGGCGGTCTCGCTTACTTTGCCAACAAACAATTCTGGCATCGCCTCCACCAATCCACCTCCTAGCACAACACAATCTGGGCAAAACATGAGTACAGCATTCGCCACCGCATAGCCCAAAGCCTTGCAGGCTTGCTCCACTACCGCCAAGACTTCTTGATCACCCTTAGCGATCGATTCGGCGATGACTTTGCTGCGAATTGCACCTAGTTCGGTACCCACAAGCGACTGCAAATGGGGTGCTTCACCCCGAAATGCAAGCTTGGTCAATTCACTAGCGATCGACAGGCGGCTGGCTTCATTCTCCAACGTCCCAGTCATGCCAGTGGCCCCCTTGTGTTCGGAAGCAGCTAGTTTGATATGCCCAAATTCCATGCAGCTGAGAACCTTGCCCCTTAAAATCTGGCCATCGTAGACGCAACCTCCACCAACGCCCGTACCAGGAAATAGCCCGAAAGTAGTCCGCGAGCCCTTGCCAGCTC
>JBCCEO010000966.1:0-2262 GCA_039030255.1 Planctomycetota bacterium
CAATTGTCAGTCGACCACCACATAGGTTTGGCCTAGAACTTAACATCGAGTATACTTTGCGGCTACTACAAAATCCGAAAAGAATATTGTCGTGCCGTTCTAGGCTTGGACTGCTTGGTGTCCCGTTCATCATGGTCAACACGAATCCCACTCAGTAGTTTGCACACATGAACCATACACCGGTAGTACGCCAACAAACCTATCGAAATAGACGAACGTTTTCTACTAGCATGAGTATCAAGATGGCACTTCAAAAACTATACGATACGCTACGTACCACGTGCTTAGACCGATGACGCATTGCGTGATGGGCATACGATGATGACAGAATACAACGGTGCTCGACAACGGTACAACTACAGTGCATCAGGCGAGCTACCAGCAGCCATACGTAGGGAGGTAGCTGCTGGTTGCGTGTTTCTCTGTTGTTTCCCAGTGGGGATCAGAATAGTTGTTTTCGAGGTTATGCATCGTTACAATAAACAGTGAGTACAAACTCCCACTTTCTCGTCGACAAGGCCTTCTGGCGTACGTTGGATAGCACGCCAAAATACGCCACACACACTCTCACGCCTTACCACCCATGTTGGTAAGCCTGCAGCTGGCGGTAGGGGTCCCCTTGCAGGCTGGTCGCGCCAGGGGCAGACAACCAATCGCAGTTGCCAAGACTAGGCGCTTGGAACAGCCAAGACCAGGCGCTTGGGCCACTAAACAATAGGCTGGCTAGCTGCAATGCACTGATCTAGAAGGATTACCAGACCACTGAGTCCATAAAGAGTTTCGCGCTTGGGTGCTTCAAGCACAGGAGCGGGCTAAATATAGAGCTTGGTAGGTATGGCACTAGAGCAGGTGCATGTATCTACACCAAGATTTTTGCATCTCACCTTCTGTAATGGCATGTCTACCAAGGCGCAGCATAAATCCATTCTGTGAAGAAACCCGAAAAGTAGTGTAAACTATCCGTAGTTTACAATGTGTGCTTATACCAACTGGAACCACTACGCGACCTTTACCAATGGGCATCGCGATATCCGCATTTTGGGGGTTTGTCGAAGAAGCTAATGTGCAAGGAGCTCGCACATGTTTTTATGTTCTGGACCAAGGGGAAAACGGGGAATCCGGTTGGCGGACGACGAAAATCCACGACTTCGTTCTCCGTTGACAATCCGCTGTCCATCCGGTGAAGTCGATTCAGGCATATGAAACGACTTTTCCTACTCTTTGCTCTCGCAGGCCTTCTTTTGGGCTGCACTTCCGAAGACGACAATTCCGCAGGTTCAGACGGCGGCGTTGGCGATGGTGATAGCAACGCGCCAACTGGTGTGATTGGCGCGACTTGTCTCACGACCAACAATCCATTCTTCATCACCATCAAAGACGCGATGGAAGAAGAAGCCGCCAAACACGGATACGTTGTTGAGTATTTGAGCGGTGACGAAGACTCGGAGAAGCAGAGCAATCAGATTAAGGACTTCATCGTCAAAGGCGTCGATGCGATCGCGATCAATCCGTGTAACTCGATGGCGATTGGCTCGGCGATTAAAGAGGCGAATGAAGCAGGGATTCCCGTTTTCACGTTCGACATGCGCTCCAGCGATCCGGACGCGAAAGTCGTCGCCCACGTCGGCACCAATAATTTCCAAGGTGGCGAGTTAGCCGGCGAGGCAATGGCCGAGGCGCTTGGCGAAGCTGGCGGCAAAGTCGTGATTCTCGACTTCAAAGACGCCGAGAGCTGCCAACAACGAGTCGCGGGCTTCAAGAAATACCTCGCCGATCATCCGGAAGCGAACATCGAGATCGTTGCGGAACTCCCTGGCAACGGGAATCAGTCCGACGGTTTTGCAGCTGCCGAAGACGCGCTACAAGCGCATCCGGACTTGGCCGGCTTCTTCGCGATCAACGACCCTTCCGGCCTCGGCGCCGTCGCTGCATTGGAAAAGGCGAACAAAACTGATCAGGTCAAAATCGTCGCATTCGACGGACAGCTCATCGGCAAGAAGGCGATCAAAGAAGGCAAAATCTACGCCGACCCCATTCAATTCCCCGACAAGATCGGCCGCGAAATCGTCAAGGCGATCGTCGCTCATTTCCGCGGAGATCCCGTCGAGGCCGACATGATGATCGACTCTGCGCTTTATCGCCAAGAAGACGCGCTCAAAGATCCTGAGTTGGCCGAGGAGCAATGAGCTCGCCGCTCTTGGAGATGGAAGCGATCTCCAAGTCGTTTCCCGGCGTCCGTGCGCTGCATGAGGTGAGCCTGCA
>JBCCEO010000967.1:0-2213 GCA_039030255.1 Planctomycetota bacterium
CTATCGCGCGCACTTCGGCCAAGATTTCATCCCTGAGAATACTGCGCGCAACGGGCTGGCCATCTGTAAGACGCACGATGTCGAACGCGTCTGGATCGCGGATGAGCAGGTCCGCCACATATTGGCTGGTTGAGAAAAGTTGCAGCAAGGTTCCAAGTGCATCTGGCTCGCGTTCTAGCAATCCTAGAAAGGAAAGCGGAGAACGGCTCGAATCGAGGAAGCGATGCAAGCTGGTCAGGACGCGATCTTGTTCGGAAAATTTGGCTAGTTCTCTTACGAGTTGCTCGAGAAAGCCCTCAAGCAAGTCCGTTGGAATTCCCAATTCCGTGATCTGTTGCAACGATTGCTGCGCTTGCTCTTCATCCGCGAATCGCAGGCTGGATAAAACTGATTCAATGGCGTGGTTCATAGGAGAATAATTTCGAAGTGATTTCCACGATTGATTCCGCCTGTATCATGATGATTCAATTGCTCGACTATTTTAGCGGTTGAGTTGCAAGGCAGATAGAATAGAGTCGTAACCGTGCCTGCCCATCCTGCTCCGCCTTACGAGTTCGATTCCTTTGAGTCCATTGTCCGCCAAGTCGAATTTAGAGTCCGCAGCAGCGCAAGAAAGACTCGAGCGAAGTTATCAGTCTGTTTTGCAGTTTCTTCAATCTAAACTTCAATCGCAGTCGCAGACAACACATTGGACCGGGCGGCTTTCGACTTCTGCGCTCTCCACTGCAACAGCTGTCAGTGCACTTTGGCAATGTCTGCAAACGCAGGCGACGTCTTCGCCGACGAAAGCCGCAAAGACGAGGTCCGCTGACACCTCTCCCTCGAAAATCGAAGAAGCGATTGATGTTGCTGTGCATTGGCTAGCGGCGCAGCAGAACGAGGACGGAGGCTTCGGCGACACCGATCGTAGTCATTCCAATATTGCGACGTCCTATCTGGTGCTCGCCGCCTGGAAGATGACAGGCTTTGATGCCAAAGTGCCTGAGGCTTACCGGCGAATAGAAAACTACATCGAAGAGCTTGGGGCCTGGGATGGTTTGCGTCAGCGCTACGGCAAGGACAAGACTTTTGTGGTTCCGATACTCAGCAACTGTGCACTAGCCGGTTTGGTGCCTTGGAAACGCGTCGCGGCGTTGCCGTTTGAGGCGGCTTGGTTGCCCCAAGATTGGTACCGGTTGGCACGTATGCCAGTTGTCAGCTACGCCATCCCTGCCTTAGTTGCGATTGGTCAGGCACGCCATCATTTTGCTCCTTCTTGGAATCCACTTGTACGGGCGCTGCGAAATCGAGCTATTGAACCGACTCTCGGCGTGCTGTCGAAAATGCAGCCAGCGAGCGGCGGTTACTTGGAGGCCACGCCGCTAACAAGTTTTGTGCTGATGAATTTAGCTGCGATGGGCAAAGCGAATTTGCCTGTTGCAAAGAATTGTCTCCGTTTTCTACTCGACTCTCGCTTAGAAGACGGCAGCTGGCCCATCGATACGAATCTTGCGACTTGGGTCACCAATCTCACACTAAACTCTCTAGCGCGTCGTAGCGGTGCTTTGCAAGTCACGGTGCGGAATCAGCCAGATCCTTCACCGTCACAGACGCAAAATGCGCCTGCTAGCTCTGATGCCGAACAGCTTTGCTCGGGCGTAGATGACTCTGTTGCATCGGAAACAGTTCGTTGGGTTTTACGCTGCCAGCACAAGGGCAGACACCCTTTCACTGGGGCTCAGCCAGGAGGCTGGGGCTGGACTGACTTGAGTGGCGCGGTTCCCGATTCGGATGATACGCCAGCTGCATTACTGGCGTTGTCCAAGCTTGAATTGGATTCGCCCGAACAAGCGCGATTGAAACACGAAGTCGCGGTGGCGGCAGCGAGCGGTTTAGGTTGGCTGCTGCAGCTGCAGAATCGCGATGGTGGTTGGCCGACTTTTTGTCGTGGCTGGGGAAAGCTCCCTTTCGATCGCAGCGGTACAGATCTTACCGCGCATGCCCTGCGAGCCTTTCACGCATGGCTGCCTAGATTCGGCGAACTTCAGCAAGCGGCAAGTTTCGATGGGGCGGCATGTCGACTGAAGGAGTCGCAGATACGCAAAGCTACCAATCGCGGTCTGAGTTACTTGGCGAGGAACCAGGCCGAAGACGGAAGTTGGCTGCCATTGTGGTTTGGGAACCAAGATCGACCGGACGAGGACAATCCGATTTATGGGACTTCGAAAGTCCTC
>JBCCEO010000968.1:0-2212 GCA_039030255.1 Planctomycetota bacterium
GGAGTTGTCAAAGACCAGCGTGGCTTCGGCTGAGTTGGAAGGCTTTCGACCAGCGGAGCTTGAGCCCTTAAAGATCACATCGATCATGTCCTTGCCACGCAGTGCCTTCGCACTCTGGGCCCCGAGAACCCATTTGATCGCGTCGACAACGTTGGATTTACCAGATCCATTCGGTCCCACGATGACGGTGATGCCATCCGGGAAGTCGAATCGCGTTTTCTCAGCGAAACTCTTGAATCCAGCAAGTTCTAAAGCAATGAGCATGGAGAAAGTAGCAAGGCTGCGGGTGCTGGTTGAGAGTATGTGGTTACTTGCATCACGCAGGCTGCTTGATGCAAGTAATGGCAAAGGTTAGTTGCCCCAGGTCAAAGGATTCCAGACTTTCACACTGGATTCGTTCTCTACGTCCTCTTGGAGAACCTCAGGAGCAATAAATGTCGTGGCGGGAACGGTGTCTCCAGGCTCCGCTTCTGCCGCTCTGTCTACTCGCTGATAGTTGCGACCGCTCTTGGGAATTGGATTCATAGCAAACGGCTCAATGAACAATCCTTCACTATGGCATTCGCGCAGAAAACGGACCCAATCGCCATAATTTCCACCAACCTCGGCGATTGCTTCAAGTGTTGAACTTAGGTCGGAGTTGCAAGTCACGACGCGGTCTTCCTCCCCAGGAGCAAGGTGGCTTACCGTGAGTTTTTTCGGTCCGACCCGGTTGATCAAAATGTTTCGATTGACGTAATGAAACGGAGCAATGTGTAGCTGTGGCGTTTCGCCAAAAATAACAACTTCCGGTGTACGGAAGAGGCTTAACGCGACAAGCGGCGTCCCAGATGAAGGGATCTCGAGGAGCTGTCCCGTCTTACCAATCTGCCGACCAATCATTGCAACATTACTTGGGTCACGTTCACGCAAAGCGCGGACAGCACCGTATTTAACTTCAGCGTCAGCTGCATGGACTAGTTCTTGAAGCGCCTCCTCGGCTTCAAAGTCATCCAAGATGATCAGGCCGTTTAGACACATCGCGCGAAATGCAGGTTCTCTAAGACAAAGATTCTTTAGGGGCGATACCGCGCGTTTGTCATCCAGGTAGGCAAGCGCATGGGCGACGTAAAACTGAATTTCAGGATCTGGATCAGAGAGCGCTTCGGCTAGAATCGGGATTCCGGCTTCACCAGAAGCTTCCAACTGCCAACAGGCTTCACGTACAGTGCTGGCTTCACGCAACTGACGTTGTAATGTCGATAATCGTTCCCTCTTTTGGGCATCGTTTTCGTTGAAGCCTAGCTGAAGAACCACGTTGACGAAGTGGAATGGGTCGAGTTCATAACGCGGTGGAATGGCAAGTTCGATCATGTTGGAGTCGCGCGGTGTCGCGATACCAGATTGTTTGTGCCCATCGAAATACGTGAACCGTTTGTTGATTGCCGGAACAATCGCACTCATGGTGATTGCGTCGGCATAGTTGGCATCAACTGTGATGCCTAAGTTTCGTTCTTTGAGAAGTCGAGCGGCACCAACGATGATGCCCTGCGTACGTCCGTTGTTCTCTTCTGATCCATTTATTTGATAATTCGTGACAATGGAGCCGCTGGCACGCGCTAAGTCAAAGCCTTCGCGAATCTCTCCACCCAAGATGCTCATTTCGACGAGAGGAGTTTCCATTAGCCAGCCGTTTTGTAGGTCAGTTGCTTCGGCATGAGTACTCACCTTGACTACTGCATCCAGGACATCCCCTTTTCGTGCAGCTGGGGATGCGACACAGGTTATGACTGCGAGTGCAGTGGAATTGTTGTCAAGCATCGCGTTGGGTTGGTCGACATCGCGACGGCGCATCATATCCAGCATTTTTTCGCGTTGTGCACTGGATTGAACTGTTCCACCCGTTTGACGAAGACGGGTTACGAGCCCAACATTTTCGATCGGTGATAGTTGCAGCATGGCTGCCGAGCCAATTTGCGCAATTCGAGTTGGGCGATCTTCGTCCTGAAGTTTTTCTTTGATCATTTGTCGGCGGATACTGGCTTCGGTCTGTTCGTCGCCGGACCATAGCCACTTGCTCACGCAACCTGACTGTACGAGCAGAGCTAGGGCAATAAATGTGGGGACAAATTTGGCAAATCTCATTTCTTCGCTTCCTTGCGATTTGAGAAGATTAAGAAGCCGGAATGGGGAAAAAGCAGGCTAGCAACCTGGAATTCGCCCCAGTCGAACA
>JBCCEO010000969.1:0-2194 GCA_039030255.1 Planctomycetota bacterium
CGTAAGCAGCTTTTCCATATCGATGCGCCGGATGGTAAAGTCAACTTGCTTTGCATTTCGGAAAAGCATCGAAATCTCACCCTTCTCACCAGCTTGCAAAGGCTTTGAGGGATCGAACTGCAGTTGTGGTCCGCGAATGGAATCGAGAAGTTTTTGTGCGTCACCAAAGGAACTGAGGTCCAATTCGATCGTTTCAGCAGCTTTCGGATATTGCCGGCGATTCATGTAAATGTTCGCAAGTTTATTGACCGCGCTGCGACGATAGCTGCCAATGTCAACTTCTTCGATCAGATCCTTGTAGATTTTGACGGCATTGAATTCCGGGGCGGGCTTGAATCGTTTGATTCCATCGGCCAACTTGGCAATGGTCTCGTCCTCCGCAAGCTCGTGAAGCTGTCCCATTGCGTCGCGCGTTCCTTTGTTCGAGCCGCCGGCACCCCAAAAAGACTGCGAAAGCGTAGCCACCGAAAACTGACTGCTTAGAAAGTTGGCCCAGCGCAACCGAGCTTGATACTTGCTAGTCGTTGAATTCGCTTGCTCCAGGGCCCAACGATATCGCTCCCCATCCGATTGTGCAGATTCCAAGCCATCGGGAATGGAATAGACAATCGGATTTCCCTCGTCGTCCACCGGTGCATCCATGTAGGCGAAAGAAGATTGTTGATCGAGCTGCGTATAGTCCGGCTCTTTGTCTAGATCACTCAGACTCTGCAGACGCCAAGCTTGTTTGTTATTGCGTCCGATGAGAATAGCGTCTGCCAATTTGATATACAGATCTCCTCGGTCTGCATCAGTGAGCTCAATCGCTTTAAGCAGTAGATTCATGGAACGCAGTCTGTCTTGTTCGCTGCATTGAATCGCCGCTCCATAGACTCGCTGGCGTTGGTTGTAACCGCGATAGAATGCTCCGTCGACCAAATAGCCGTAGTGCGACGAACGCCGTAATGTTTCTGCGGCTGCTGCCAGGACTTCTGGTTTTCCGCCATGCTGTTCGATTGCTTCATCGATAGCACTATCAATCTCGCCTTCGTTCCGTAGGGAACGATAGCAGGCCTGAATTTGACTCAAGGATCCAGCAACTGCACTGGCATCGGCCGATTTAGTGCCGATCACCTTAAGAAAGAGTTTTGCAGCGTCTTGGTAGTTTCCTTGCTGCTGCAGTTCCTTTGCCTTGGTGTACTGCTGTTCCGGGCTCTGGTTTTGAATTGTTGCCAATCCAACGGCGCTACTGAACAGGACAACCATCAGCAAAATAGCCCAGCGACTAAATTGGACTTTTCCAATCATCATTCACTCCTAAAGGTAGATGCCAAGCATGCATCTATAGCAGATAAGGCGCTGTTTCGCGGCGAAAGCCCGAGAAAACCAGCTTGTGCGACCAAGAAAAGTGGAATCAAGAATAACGAGCTGATCCCAAGAATCCTTCTCGACAACATCAAAGACGCCTGATTTTGCCCGCCCGTTCCCAAAAAAGATAGTAGCCCACAAAGCTTCTCAATCTCGTGCAGTTTTGCGCCAAAATGCTTTGCAGTTCAACTGGCTCTTTACCTACGTTCCTACCAGTTCACTCTATAATTCGGTGAAGGAAAATCAGTAGTCTCACCGCATGCGATACGATGCTTCTAAACGAAACTTGGAAAGCGAAAGGTGACATTCGTCGCGTCGAACTTGCGACGCGTTTCCTCGAATGCGAACAAGTGGAATATGCCGCAATCATCGGAATGCCCGTCGATATCCACTATTTCGAAAATGTCTGGACGCTGTTGTTACAAAAGGATCATGAAACCTACCTTGAACAGGTTCGGTTTGGTGAAAACAAAACGCCTCGTGAGCTGAACATCAATCTTCCTAAACCCGAGGAGGAATACGATGGGCAGTGGTCTCGTCAAGTTCGAGGGAAATACGGCAAACGTGTCGTCGACGATCTGCATAAACTCGGCGCTTGGGAAGCGATGGCAGATCCAATTCAAACGGAAGAACACCTAGATGGTCTGATGGCCCACATAATTGCCAAACGTCCAGGTAATCCACTCTGATCTTCCCAAACGTTTACTGGTGCAATCTATTCATCTGGAAGAACGGGAAGCGAATTGGTGGATTATTGTTTGCGACTTTGCCAGAGATCGGCTGCCCGAACGGCATTATCCGCGAACCTAAGCAACTTGCGCGACCTGGTCGATTAGGTACGATTTCC
>JBCCEO010000970.1:0-2187 GCA_039030255.1 Planctomycetota bacterium
CCGCCGGCCAATGGTTGCTTAATTCTTCCAAAGCATCCATCAGCTCTTTCGCAGAGGAAATTATTTGTGAAGCACCGCAAGTTGCGAAGTCTGGCTCGACTGCGCTGTTTGCGTCTTTAGGCTTGATGGTTAGGACAGCGCGGCCATGGCAAATTGCTTCTAGGCCAACCGTCGAGTGCATCGTTAATACTGTGAATGAGCGGTCCAGGTCTTCCTCAATGCGCTTGAGTTCACTCTCAACAACGTTGCTCGACATTTCGGCGATTCGCTCATCCCAATAATTGCTTGCATCGGAGGGATGCCGGCGGATGATAAATTTCAGGTCTGCCCGGTGTTTCGCTGCTTCCTTCACTATATCTACTGCAACGTTGTACGATTCGATGTCTAGCACCGTGGTCGGTCGACCGTAGGCGACAAGTACGGTTGTCTTTTCCAGGTTAGATTCGGGATTTGCGCCGATTGCCTCGTCGATTGCTGATCCAACGATCAAGGGTCGCACATTGGTCGAAGCCTTGACTTGCTTGGACATCGCTTCGCTCCAACATAGGATCCAGTCGGGCGGAGGCTGAAGAACGGCCTCTGGTCTACCTGGGTCGGATAAACCGTGAGGAAGCATCGCGATCTTAATGCTTGGGAGTTCCTTGGCGAACTCGCAGAGGGCTGCGGTGGTTGGGGCTTCTCCGTAGCTGGTTATGAATGTAACTTTCTTAAAATCTTTGCACAAATTTTGGAGGCCCGAATCAATGGAGTATGCGAGCTTCATTGCCTCAATAAGGTCCTTTTGGGCACCTCGAACAAGCATTTTAGTCGAGGCTTTAAGTTCGCTGTTTTCAGCAAGTGCAGAAATCAGTGATTTCGCCGGTTTAAGTTGTTCGCTTGGCGTGGCGAAATTGTCGATCGAATAAACTGCATTCCATGCGATCTCGCTCGGGGTTCCCCTAACTGACTTCGTGGAAAACGCTGCAACCAAAGCTAGGTTATCGTTGTTGAGCTCTGGCACTGAATTGACCAATGGCACTAGTCGTTGCCAGATGCGTCTCGCTGAACCGTGGAATACAATTGCTTGATTCTTGGTGCTAGTCAGTCTGCGGATTTGACGGCTGGCCAATCGTTGCCTTAGGCGTTTCTTGATTACATCGGTGAATCTGCGAACCGCGTAGCGAAGAAAGAAGCGTTGCGTTCCTGGGCCGTTTAGGGAGATCCGAGATTTGATATTCGCGTTATCTAAATACTGCTTTATCTGACGCATGCGAATATAGCCAGCAAACTCGTCGCAGCATAAGTTGACTTCGCCTTGTGGAGCATGACTATGTAGCAAATCCATGATCTTTGCTAAATCGATCAACGGAGACATGACAGGAGCTATCAGCGATCGAAGAATACCGGATGTTCTGTCATCCGAATCCAAGCAATTGATCAAGCTGAGATAAAGTGCTTCGCGAAAACTGACGCTCTTATCAACAAAGTGCGTCTCGTATTCACTCAGGTTTACAGTTGATGGAGACTGTAGAACCAAGACCGGATTTGCTTTGGAGACGCCTGGATGCAAGTCCGGCCCCAAAGACTGATGCAATACTGTTACCTCGGACTGATTCACGATTGAATTTTATCGACTTCTGAATTGCGTGATGATTCATCATGCTTTCGCACCAAGTCGCGGACCCGAAATGCTGGGCCGTCTTCTTGATCGCAGGAGAAGTGGCGGGAGAACTGTAAGACTGCGGCCTCTTTAGATATGAGGCCCGACTTCACATGTGGCCAGTTCTCTGCGTCGGAAGAGTCGATCGTGGCTGGGCCCTCTCGACGACTGCCGACTAGGATTTCTTCGTGTCCCATAGCAGTGAGAATTGCCGTTCGATGTTGTCCATGAATGACCAGAAAGCGCTTTCTGCCCTCATGTTTGAGGAGAATGCCGGTGATCAATCCGAGAGGAAAAGCATTAGGGTCGTAGCCGTGCTTTTCGATCGACTCCATAAGTCCTTTGATCCGTACAAATTCCTTTATCCCCGCCTCGCGTTCAAGTGGACCATGCAGTTGGGCTCCACCTCGGATGCATTTGGGGTCGAGAGGGTTGTCGAACGGCGGTGGCCGGTGTTGCCAAGGTTCGAACAAGGTGTTTGCTGACATTTGGGTTAGGACTTGATGGGGCGAATCTTGTCCAGGTAAATGCGCCTCAGCCAAAGTAAG
>JBCCEO010000971.1:0-2175 GCA_039030255.1 Planctomycetota bacterium
CGCCGTACAGCGTTGCCGCCCGGCGCCACTTACCGCGACGTTATGTGCCTACGAGCCTTTCGATGAAACGGAGAATCACAAAGTAGTCAAGCTGTAAAGACCGCGAGCTCGTATCGATGACTGTGGCTTGATAGGAACCGGGGAGAAAACCGGATTGATACATGGTCGGACCGCCGGAGGAAACGGCATCTCGCAAGGCAACAAAGCCAGGCATGTTGCTGTTCTCACTTCCAAGACCATAAGTGACCCAGGCGCCGAGACTTGGGTAACCATGCCTGGGAAATCCAGTATGCATCAAAACTTGGCCGACCGAGTGAATCGACGAGGCTGTGTGCATGGAATTGATCATCGTGATCTCGTCCACAACTTGGCTCAAGTGGGGGAAGATCTCGCTGACCCACATGCCGGACTGGCCGTACTGCTTGAATTTGAAGACTGGCTGCAGCACCCGTGACTTGCCGTAGTTCTTTTCAGGGTTGAGACTGTTTAATTCTTCGGAGGAGAAGAGTTCGGTGGCCTTCTTGCCGGCATACTTGTTGAGCAGCGGCTTGGGATCAAAGGTTTCCAAATGGCTCACACCGCCCACCATGAATAGAAAGATCACATTCTTAGCACGCGGCTTGAAGTGCGTTGGATCAGCGATCGCGGCGGAATCTGTAGTCGTCGCTGCCGTTTTCGCCGCTGCCCTGCCCTCTTGGGCCATCATTCCTGCGAGCGCTATGCTGCCCAGTCCCAGACCACTCAGGCAGGTCCGGCGATTGAATTGTTGAGCAAAAGATTTTTCGATGGATTGCATCGGATTATGATTTTGCGGCTCAATGATTTTAGGGTGTATAGATGAACTCGTTGAGGCCTACGATGGCATGACAGTAGTGAACAAGGCGACTCTTTCCTTCCCGATCGCTGGAAGTTGAATGATCGGTTGTCAAAAACTCCAAGCCCAGTTCAAGTTCTGAGTTGGAGGGCTTGCGAGCAAAGGTGAGACGATAAAGATGTTGAATCTGCTTTGTAGGCTCTTCTCCAACTTCTTTTTGGATGCGGCCGGCCAACAATTCTGCTTGTTGCCAAACAAAGCCTGCGTTCAGCATAAACAAAGCGCCGGTGGGTGTGGTGCTCGCGCCACGCTTGCCAACACTTTCCATATTGTCGGCACCATCAAAAATGCTTAGCGTTGGATGTTTGTCAAAGCGCGGCGCCATCATGTAGATCGAGCGACGCCAAGTAGAGGGATTGTCGTCAAAGGATTTTCGTCTTTCGATCGATCCGACCCGAACGCTTGGGCCGTACATTTCGTTTTTCAATCCGCCTGATACGGCAAGCAGGCTATCGCGGATTGTTTCGGCTTCCAATCGGCGAGGCTGGAAATGCCAAAGCAGCTTGTTGTCCGCGTCCAGCTTGCTCCAACGTTGTGCACTCGCACGATCGCCAGAACTCTGCTGATACGTGGCACTTGTCATGATTGTACGGTGCAGATCCTTGATCTTCCAGCCGCCTTCTACGAATTCTCGGGCCAGCCAATCGAGCAATTCAGGATGCGTCGGCTCATCGCCAAGCAATCCAAAATCATTGGGTGTATTCACAATGCCACGCCCAAAGTGATGTTGCCAGACTCGGTTGACGAGAACACGAGCAAGCAATCCTCCAGCGCCTGATTCGACGTCGGTCAGCCATCGTGCTAGGCCGAGCTTCGGGTCGGATTGTGTTTCTTCCGTGCTAATCCAAGCTTCCGAGTTTGCCTGTTTGGGCATTAGCACGGAGACAAATCCAGGAGTCACTTTTTTGACTGGTCGTTGCCAGCTACCACCTGCAAGTAACTGCGGCTCAGTAATTTCAAGCACGATTTCTGGGTTTGCCGATGGAGGTACTTCAACTTGATCAAAGTAAATCGCTGTCAGTCGATAGTATTCTTCTGAAGTAATCGGATCGATTTTATGGTCATGGCAGCGAGCACAGCCAATGGTTAGGCCGAGAAAGGCACTGCCAGTGGTCGCGACCATGTCGTCAAGGCGATGCATAAGTTTGTCATTCGGATTGGCGTTGTCTTGCAGGGTGGTGCCAAGTTCTGGAAATGCTGCGAGTTCCTTGGTGAAGGACGATTCCGAGTCGGACGCCGCGAGGCTACGTGAACTGTGCAAACTTTGCCCCGCGACTTGCAGAGCTACAAACTCGGTGTAG
>JBCCEO010000972.1:0-2147 GCA_039030255.1 Planctomycetota bacterium
ATATCCTCATTGCCATTGCCATGCCTCGAGCAGTGGAAATTGTCATTCTGCTCTCGCGTCGGAAAGGCAACCGCCTAACAGTCTCTCGCGTCGGAATTATAACCGCCGCTGGGTCTGTCGCTTCCCACAAAATCTCTGCGACTCACAACTGTCATTCTGAGGGAGCACCAGCGACTGAAGAATCTCCGCAACGAAGGCTACGATGCGCGCAGCGACGGCGAGACTGGGGCTCGGATGCGCGGCGAAGGCGTGACGAAAGCTTATGATGGCGTATCAAAGGCGCGACTACAGGGGCCAGATTCTTCCAGCTCGCAACACTCGCGTCAGATAGGTATGAAAATCCGTTGCTCCGACCTACAAAGGTTGGTTGAAAGCAAAAACACTTTTTTGATCAGGAGCAACGGTGTGTCGAAATCCAAGATATATGTGGGCCTAGATTATCACAAAGAGACAGTCCAAGTGTGCGTCATGGATGAATCAGGCAAGGTCCTGTGCAACAAAGCTACAGAAAATCATTGGCAAAGGATCGTGGAGATTTTTCCCGATGGTGACATTTTTGACGTGAGAGCGGCTTTGGAAGCCAGTACTGGCGCTTCTGACCTGGCAGATGAGCTAGTGCAACTAGCGGGTTGGTCGGTCGATCAAGCTCATCCGGGGTACGTTGCCCGTATTAAGCAAAGCCCAGACAAGACAGATTTTAGTGATGCCCAACTTCTTGCAGACTTGGAACGAGTCGGCTACTTGCCACGCGTCTGGCATCCTCCGTTGTTTATTCGAAACCTGCGGCGCATGGTTCGTTTCCGACAGCAACTGGTTGCCCATCGGCGTGCAGTCAAGCAGCGGATCCGGGCGCTGTTGCGGGACCATCGTATTGCGGATCCCAAGGAATTCGCCCCCTGGACGAAAGGCTGGCTGCGTTGGGTGCAAGAAGTTGCTGACCTCACGGAAGATTCGCGCTGGATCATGGCTCAGCACCTGGAGGAGCTGCAACAACTGGCTCTGAGAATCGCTGCAGCTGAACGGCGTCTGGCGGAATCCACCAAAGAGGATCGTCTCGTGCAGAAGCTACTTGAGCAAAAGGGTGTAGGCCCAATCACAGCAGTCACGATTCGAGCGGAGATAGGGCGTTATGATCGCTTTCGCAGTGGAAAGCAACTGTCGCGATTTTGCGGCTTGAGTCCCCGCAACGAGAGTTCCGGAGGGCGGCAAGCAACCGCAGGTGTTATCAAAGCTGGTAACCCCGAACTGCGGCGTGTCATCGTTGAACTTGCCCAGCGTCTTGCACGTCACGACCCACACTACTCAAAGATGTGCAGCCGGATGCTTGCTAACGGTAAGAAGAAATGCGTGGCCATCGCTGCCATTGCCAACCGCTGGCTTCGCAAACATTATCACGACATGAAGGAGTTTGGCATGGCCGCATAAAACAGCAGGCACAAAGCACAAGAACAGGCTGGACCAACTCCCGTCTTGTTTGGGTGAGCTCGAATCATTCATGGGCTAGAACCTTACACAGGTGACTTGCTCGACCTCAGATGGGGCAGCCCAACATTCTCGAAAAGACCCACATGGGCTAGACTTGATCGATGCTCGGATAGAAGAATGGGGATTTTTGATTCAGTCAATTGTTCAAGGCTTTACGCCAACCTCTCCAACAAACGCAGCTGATGCTTACGTCTGCACCGTCCATCGCCCACCCTACTCGCTCCGCTCGAAACGGACGAGCGAGCGATGGCCGGCTCCGACGAACGCAGCAAAACCAAAAAATATGCAAACAACCCTTGAAACGCAACGAATTTTCATAGAAGAATGACAACTGCAGCACATTCCAACTTTTCTTTCCTCCTTGGATGCACAGACCTGGCTGCTTAGAATGACAGGCATGCATCAGAGGTGCGTCTGGCAGGTCATCCTGACGCGAGTAATGCGAGCTGGGTGCATCTCGCTGCGAACAATAGCGGCGGGCAGCAAGTGCGGAGATTCTTCAGTCGCTAGGGCTCCGTCAGAATGACATCTGCACTTTTCAACGTTTCTTTCCTTCATGGATGCGAGATCACAATCTGTGAGCTCGAAGAAAACACTAGCAAGTAAAGTGCACACCTCTTTCAACTCGTCCTGCTATAGTGAATACTTCACTTGCCTTCGAG
>JBCCEO010000973.1:0-2128 GCA_039030255.1 Planctomycetota bacterium
CCGCGTAATAACGCCGGACTTCCTCAAGTGACTGGGACTCAGGCGCCTCTACGTAGTCCAAGCCATCCATGACGTCCTCGATTCGCTCTTCAGAATCGACTTCGCAGTATTCCACTCGCATACCCGTTTGAAGTGACTCGGTGTCGGGTTCGACTTCAAAAGCAATCGCGCGAAAGTGAGCTCTCTCGGCGACTGAAATTTGCAAGTTCTCGGCCAGTTTCATAGCCGTCTCATAGGCTCCTTGCTGATCAAGCAGAGCACACTGAGCTCGAAGAAGATGACTTAATGGACCAGGCTGATCCGGGAAGTCACGCAGGATCGACCGCAACTTGTTCTCGGCTTGTGCATAACGAAAAGTCTTGGTCAGCGAAATGACTTCCTCAAGTCTTTCACTCCAGTCATTGCCAGCTGCCTCGTCGATAATCTTGCTAGGAGTTTTGGCCAGCAGGTTGATCGAAGGATCATTTGTCGGCAGATCCTGCTCTGCTTGCTCGCCCGACAATGCTCCAAAAACGTCACTCCAGAAACCCACCATGCACAACAGGCCCTCCATTGACATGGCCTGGATGAGCATGCGGATACCCATCAAAGTCATTGGGTGGACTGATTCTCGCGTTTCGCTTAATCCTTCTAAGAGATAACGACCAACCTCCGCAGCAGGCTTTGACTCAATCGACGCAGAAATGGCCATCATCACCATGCCAAGTGGGTTGTCCGGCTTTAGTTTATGGAGGCGACTTGCGGTCTCGATAAAAGAATCAAACTCTTGCATGCCCAACGTTAATTCACCCTTGATCGCAAGCAGCCAAGCCGTATTGGGCGTTTTTTCCAAGAGTTGATTGATACGATCGATCGCTGCTAGGTTTTGCTCACCTTCGATCAGCTTGACAATCTTCTCGTATTCCTGCGGCTGATCGATACATTTACAAAATTTGATCTTTTTGCCATTACCACAAGGACAAGGTGCGTAGTGATCTAGCGTCATTGTTGTTCTTTATTCTGATTGACTTGAAAGTCCGTTTGTCGAGTGCAGAACGCTTCAAAAAGTCCTTGCACATTTAGCCGTGGAGCGTGAATCTTGGGCAGCGATCGTTCCCGTCTATCCCGATCACGACAAGCAAGTTTGGCATTTGCCCAAAAGGACCGGGTTCCTTCGAGATTTTATCAGAGAACATGCCCGATGGCGATGGCGTAAGAAATCAACTACATGCCAGCTTGGCCCACGAACTTGGCGCATAAACCGCCAATATCCCGCACGCGAGCGAGCAGCCATCAACCCCGAAACGCAAGAGCACGAAAACGGAACGCAACAACCGGATGCGTTACCAAGTTGCCTTCTCCACACTTTGGCATCGCAACTAGCTCTTGCGCTTTGAAAGAGGTTCAAACATCATCGCGATGTTCTTGTCGACTCCTTCAATCCAAATATGCCGCTCGTCGTAGTTTGAAATCCTGAAGGGCTCTTTCGTGACCTTTACGCCACCAACTATAAAACCGAAGACGGCGACGACCATTCCAACGGCACACAACAGCATTAAGATTTCGGCGAAAACGGAAGCTACGATTCCGACGATGATAAGCACAAATCCAAATCCTACGACCGCCCATCCGCGTTTCGACTTCTCCTCCGATACTTCCCCCCAACCAGACTTCAGCGGCAAATCGACGACAAAGTGCGTCCCAAATAATGCCTTCGCAATTAGCACGCCAATCACACCACCGGATAAGAGCGTCAGCACGGCGGTCGATTGGGGTAGAGCCCGAGTATCCAATCGAAAGCGTTCACGCGTCGGCTCTCCAGTCTTAAGGCAGAGATCGGGCAAGCTGTAGCCGCTTCGCAATAGTACCAACTTCCCCTTTTCTTCGAATGCACCAGAATCTGAGAAAACCCGCGTTTGGTTGTCCGGTGCATTATTAGTCCCCAAATCCGGGGGAGAGTAAGGATTCGTGTTCGGCATGACCAATCCCTTTTCCTAAGATTAAGCCAAGACTTCAATTGATTGCTAATTACAGCTGGAACATATTTTTACACTATCCAACCAAGCAACTCAACCAGCTTCATGGCGACTTCCGTAACATCGCACGCAATTCTTCATCCAAGAAAAGTTCGGTACAGCCTTTGACCTGC
>JBCCEO010000974.1:0-2112 GCA_039030255.1 Planctomycetota bacterium
AAAATCTTGGTGGAACTCATCGTTCCGAATTATTCGCCTGCCGCCAAGAAATCTGCCGACGGCTTGCAAGAACTTCGTGCTAATACGCTCGACTTTGACATCGAAAAATCGAAGACTGAAATTAAGTTGGATGGCAACTCGTACAAGTATGTCACGAACTTGAAAATCAAAGTCCCCAGAGAAACGAATTTACGACTCGATACCTACCGGGACGGTGTGATCCGTGTGCAAGATGTGGACGGCAAATTCGACGTCAGGAGCCATAACTGCGATATTCATTTGAATAGTGTGTCTGGATCTGGTGAAGTCTGGTCCTACAACGGTAATCTCACCGCCGATTTTGTGGAGGTTGCCAACGATCAACCACTTGAATTGGAAACATACAACGGTTCTATTGACCTGCGACTCCCTAAAGACACTCAAGCAAACCTAAAATACAGATCAGGTAGCGGCAAGGTTCTGACGGACCTCGAAGTCGAACTGGCTAAGGATCCTGTGCAATCGGTTGATGAAAATCAAATCGGATTCGACAAGTTTCTCCGTGGCACCCTCAACGGTGGCGGCCCAGAGTTAAAGCTTGAAACGGAAAAGGGGGACATACAATTCAGAAGACGCATGAACGAAACGTTCAGCAGGTAGATAAGTGCGATGCAAGTCATCGCAAATTTGCGGTGTATATTTGAGCTGGCTATTTAGTTTCGCAATTATCCCTCGGTTACAGCCCTGTAACCGAGGGATTCTGCTTTTGGTAGGACACGGCTTCGATTCACGATCGAAAGCAGCACAGCGAATCTTCTGCTTTTCGAGTGCGCGCAAGCGGAGTCCGCTACTTGGCAAGGGTACTGCCGCAACCAAGTTAGTGTTTGCTTAATCATGAGAATTGGGAATGTGATTCTCAATTGATTGCGCCAGGATATGGGCCTCGATGCAGTGGGGAGTGATTCAATAAGGCGGACGAGCACCGCAATTAGGCGTCCGGCTCCAGCCAATCCAAAGAAACAAGAAATTTGTCCACCTCTTGTAACGTCAAGTCGAAGTACTTCTCTTTGCGATTGTTAAAAAAGCCGTGGCTTTGGCCTTCATACGTAATCAGGCGGCACTCGTTGCCAGCTTTGCGGGTAACATCGGCGTAGATTTTGGAAGTTAGCAATCCAGGATCTTTCGTACCAAAGAACATTATCATTGGCGGCTGTTTCTTCTCGGCGTATGCCAGTGGTGAGATGACCTTAGGGTCTCCATGCGTCCTCAAAAGATCGGCCCCCTTATTCGCTCGCTTTTCCGCCAAGACCCTGGCCACACGTTCCGGTATATGGTCGTCCATAGCTAGCGCCATGCCTGGATTAAATAGCACCATCGCATTGGGTTTGCTGCTAACATCAAGGTCATCGGTTTCACTATTCAACGAATCGACCATTCCGACGCAAGCCGCGAGGTGACCACCTGCAGAACCGCCACCAGAGGCGATTCGGTTGGGATCAATGCCTAAATCTCCTGCATTCGAACGCACCCAGCGCATTGCTGATTTGGCGTCCTCAACGCAGTCTTCGATTTTTACATCATGTCGAGATGAGACTCGGTAGTCCACGGTGATCGCAACCATTCCGCGATCGGCTAAGTATTTGCACTGCCCTTCAAACTGTTTTGGATCACCGGTGCGCCACCCGCCACCGAAGAAAAAGACGATGGCCGGCGCCTTGCTCGTTGCCCGATGGTTCGCTGGGCGAAAAATGTAGAGTGGCAATTCAACTCCAGCAATTTTCTTATAGATCCGTTTGTCTCCGCGAATGCGTCCCTTTCCCGATTTGTTGCCAGCGGGTTGATTCGGCTGACCCTCTAGCATCTTGTTCCGAAAGAGCTTCGCCTCGCGTAATGTCAGTATGCCGTCGCGGTCAGCGTCCGCTTGGGGGAAACGCCTTAACGCCTCTTTTAAGCGTTGATCGGAGTTGGAAGTCTGAGCAGAAAGCTCAGAGTTGGTCACTAAATGAAAAATCACCAATACGAAAACAGTTAAGCGAAGAAAGTTCACAGAGATGTTCCTTTTGACGAGCGATAGCTTATTAGAGCAGTTCTTTATTTGCGGCGCCACGGATTGGCCAATAAGCTTTGCGAACT
>JBCCEO010000975.1:0-2096 GCA_039030255.1 Planctomycetota bacterium
CTTTTCTCCAGTGCCTCTCTCCATCTTTCCAATTCGTTTTCAGCGTCTTCTTTTGTTTCATTTAGCAGCACCACATCGTCTGCATACATCATATTCCAAGGGGCTCTGCGTCTTACAACGAGCTAACGAGCCACGGCCAAGATTGAACCCGCAGCATAGACTACTAGGAAACGACAAGTGCCATCCTCGAATCGCTTCACTTTATCCCTACTAACATTCCTAGCCTTCAGCTCCGTCTGCCACGCGGACTGGCCGGATTTTCGCGGACCGAGTCGCGATGGAATTGTAACCGTCGATCTGCCCACAAAGTGGTCCCCTGACTCGAATGTTCTTTGGAAGTCCGATATTCCCGGCGAAGGATGGTCCAGCCCGATTGTCGTTGGCGATCGCATCTACTTGACGGCAGCAGTACCTCAAGCGGACGAAGGTTTTGAACTGCAATTGATTTGTCTGAATGCAGATTCAGGAAAAACAGTATTCCAGAAACAATTATTCAACGAACTTTCTGATGCACCTCGAATCCACAGGAAGAATTCACACGCCAGCCCGACGCCAATTTTTGATGGCACCAACATTTTTGTACACTTTGGGCACCAGGGAACAGCATGTGTGTCGCCCGATGGTGACGTTGTTTGGAAAAACGATTCCTTGGCCTATCCACCCGTCCACGGCAATGGCGGCACGCCAGTTATCGTCGACAACCTGCTGATTTTCTCACGCGACGGAGCAGATATAGCTGAAGTGACTGCACTGAATAAGCAAACTGGCGAGATTGCTTGGCAGTCGCAGCGCGATGTCGAAGTGCAAAAGTCTTTTTCCTTTTGCACGCCCTTGGTGATTGAGGTGGAGGGAAAAACTCAGCTCATTTTGCCTGGGTCCAACGTCGTACAAAGTTTGGATCCAGCCACTGGCGAGGAATTTTGGCGGCTCAGTTACGACGGTTACTCCGTAATCCCCCGTCCCATCTACCATGAAGGCCTCGTGTTTGTTTGCACCGGCTACAATCGGCCCAGTATTCTTGCGATCGATCCAACCGGATCCGGCGATGTCACCAAGACACATCTGAGATGGCAATCCAAGGACAGGATTCCACACACCCCATCGCTCATTGCTTACAAAACCAACATTGCGATGATCAGCGATCAAGGTGTAGCGACGATGGTGGATGCGAAAACAGGCGAACAAGTATGGCGGACGCGAGTTGACGGAGGTTTCTCCGCATCGCCCTTGCTCTCCGGCTCTATGCTTTACTTTTTAAGTGAGGGAGGTGACTGCACAGTGCTCGACATATCAGGAAGCCAACCGAAGGAAGTCACCGTCAACTCGATGGACGAGCGTTGCTTGGCTTCCATGGCAGTCTACGGCAAGGATCTGCTGCTACGAAGCGCCCAATCGCTCTACCGCATTGGCAACCGATAATTCCCAGGCACCCCAAAGGCCGAAGCGATCATGGCAACCCATTGCTTTGAAATCTTGCTGCAGGAGAAATTTCCGAAGAGCCTGCCGGAAGTCATCATCGTCTACGGCGACGATGGCTTTCTGCGCCGTGAGTGTTCGGCACGAATACTAAAGCACGCAGGGGTAGATTCAGAAATGACACGTACCTTTGACGGTGAAGAATGCGCATGGATCGACGTCCACGACGAACTCGCCACCTTGTCACTATTCGCGGAGAATGAACGTCGCGTTGCAACAGTAATCGCCGCTGACAAGCTCGTCAAAGACGCGAGAGCACAGATTGAAAAGTGGTGCACCAAACCGGCTCCCGATTCTCTGTTGGTGCTACAAGTCAACACATTGCCCGCGAACACCAAGCTTTTCAAAACGGCGGACAAGAATGGCTGGTGCGTCCAATGCTCGCTGCCAACCACCAGCCCAAGGAGCAAGACTCCCGACTTAAAGAAACTCAAAGAATGGATCACGACTTGGTCCAATCGTGAACTAGGGCTCAAACTAACTGCGACTCAAGCCAACCAGGTTTTAGATGCCGTCGGATCCGACTGTGGTTTGCTACATCAGGAACTCAGCAAACTCGCCCTTTATACAGATGGAAACGGCAAAATCAGTAACGAATCCATGCGCCAAAACATGGGTAC
>JBCCEO010000976.1:0-2093 GCA_039030255.1 Planctomycetota bacterium
TCACAAGAAGTAGATTTCAATCGAGAGATCAGGCCAATTCTGTCGGACAAGTGCTACGCATGCCATGGTCCAGATTCTGGCCAACGAGAAGCGGACCTACGCCTCGATCTTGCTGCGGATGCCTTGCGAGATCGAGGGGGTTACCGAGTCGTTGATACAGCCCAACCTGAAAGTAGCGTCCTTCTAGATCGTATTTTCAGCAGCGACGAATTGGAGAAAATGCCTCCGTCGGATCACCCCAAACAACTCACCGACAACGAACAACAGAAGCTGCGCACGTGGATAGAGCAGGGGGCGGAATGGAAAGAACACTGGTCCTATTTGTCGCCGTCTCGAAAAACGCCGCCAAGTGATTTGGAGCCTCAAGACTGGTCGCGAAATTTCATCGATCAGTTCATTGCGGGCAAATTAGCAGATACCAACCTCGCGCCTGCTCCTGAAGCGGATAAGCGCAGCTTGGTACGTCGTCTCTACTTCGATCTAATCGGCCTTCCTCCTACCTTGGAAGAGGCCGAAGCCTTTCTCAAACAGTTCGAAGAGAATGACTCGATCGCGATTAACAACACCATCAACTCTCTGTTGGCGCGCCCCGAATATGGAGAAAAATGGGCACGCAGCTGGCTCGATCTGGCTCGCTATGCGGATACAAATGGTTACGAAAAGGATCGGGATCGCTCGATTTGGCCTTATCGAGATTGGGTTGTTGAAGCTCTCAACCGCGATTTGCCATTTGACCAATTCACTATCGAGCAGATTGCCGGTGACATGCTACCAAATGCCACGACAGAGCAACGTATTGCAACCGGTTTTCATCGCAATACCATGCTCAACGAAGAAGGTGGAATTGACCCGCTCGAATTTCGCTATCATGCGATGACCGACCGAGTCGCCACCACCGGGACGACTTGGCTGGGGCTTACTCTTGGCTGTTGCCAATGCCATACCCACAAGTACGATCCGATTTCTCACACCGAGTATTTCCAAATTATGGCATTCCTAAACAATGCCGATGAGCCCACCTTGGAATTGCTCGACGAGGACTACACTAGCAAGTGGGATAAGGCAAAAGAGCGAGCCGAAAAGTTGATCGAGGAATTGCCTTCCAAGTGGCCGATGCCTTCTGTAAAAAACGAAGAGAAACGGAAACCAGATTCGAAATCTGAGCAAGAACTTGCAGATCAGCAGCTGCCAAGGGACCAGACGGAGCTTGTTGATCAAGCCTTTGCATCATGGCTTGAGCGGGAACGCTCCAATTCCGCTCACTGGGAAATGCTAAGACCAACCAAAGCGACAAGCAATCTGCCGATTCTGACGATTCAGGAAGATGGGGCTGTTTTCGCCTCAGGTGATACCGCAAAGCGTGATGACTACTATGTCACGTTGATGCCGCAAGAAAAACCGATTCATGCAATTGAAATTGAAGCGCTGCCTGACGAGCGTCTTCCTGCTCGCGGACCGGGATCAACGTACTACGAAGGGACGTTGGGGGATTTTTACCTGACGGAAATCGATTTTAAAGCTGGCGAGCGCAACGTTGAAATCGTATCCGCTTCCGAATCCTTTGCAGCAAATCGATACGGAAAGAACCCAGTTTCCGCGACGTTAGCCTTTGACGGTGATATCCAAACAGGCTGGTCCGTACATGGTCGACAGGGTGAACGGCATGTGGCTGTATTTGTGTTCAAGGAGCCAATTCCGCCAGGTGAGCCAATTCAAGTTCACATGGCCTTCGGTCGACACTTTGCGAGTTCCTTTGGTCTGTTCCGTTTTCATGGTACCGAAGCAAAACATTCTATCCAGGCGCGGGATTTCACTAGGGAGCAGCAGGCCCTACTGATGAAGCCGGCTGATACATTGGACGCCGAGGATGCACGGAAGCTCAGACGTCTTTTCTTGCTACATGCACCCGAGCTAAAAGAGGAAACCGACAAGATTCGGGCACTTCAGAAACCACCTTCAACACGCACCACGCTGGTCATGCGTGAACGCCCGAGGAATGAAACTCGCCCAACTTTCAGACACCATCGCGGGGAATACTTGCAAGCAGAGGAAAAGGTCACTGCCAATCCACCTGCAATTTTGCATGGCATGGA
>JBCCEO010000977.1:0-2046 GCA_039030255.1 Planctomycetota bacterium
CTGGGGGAACTCTGCGAACTGCGTTTCCACAACGGAGACATGCCTCCCACGCGTGAAGAGTTGCTATACGGGGTCCGTGGCTGCTCTGGCATCCTCAGCTTGCTCAGTGACCGGATTGACGCCGAAGTCTGCGAGGCCGCGGGAACGCAGCTTAAGGTCGTTAGCAACTACGCCGTCGGATACAACAACATTGACGTTGCCGAAATGCGACGCCGAGGAATCGAAATTGGCAATACGCCTGATGTGCTAACAGATGCTACAGCAGACATTGCAGTAGCATTGCTCCTGGCCGCAGCCCGCCATTTTCCCAAATCCATCCTAGACGTCAAAGCGGGTAAGTGGCGCACCTGGGAACCCTTGGGGTGGGTCGGTCAAGACCTTGTAAGCGACCCACCCAAAACACTTGGTATCATCGGCATGGGCCGTATCGGAGAGGCCGTCGCGCGGCGGATGCATTTTGGCTGGGGCATGAACATCGTCTACACGGCTCGCTCGCCCAAACCAGAGGTCGACAGCCAGCTATCAGCTCAACAGGTCGAACTTTCAACCTTATTGGAGACGAGTGATTTCATCAGCGTTCACGTGCCACTTTCTGACCAAACAAGACACTTCATTGGCTCAGCAGAATTCGCTGCCATGAAACCTACTGCGGTCTTCGTAAACACTGCACGTGGCGAAGTCGTGGATCAGGACGCTTTAATCCATGCCTTGCGCTCAAATCAGATCTTCGCAGCCGGACTGGATGTCTGCACGCCTGAGCCATTGCCTGCAGACAACCCGATTCAAACACTGGATAACTGCATCATTTTGCCTCATATCGGGAGCGCTACGGCAGCGACGAGAAACGCGATGGCGGAGCGGGCAGCGAGAAATATCTTGGCAGGAATCCAAGATCAGCCCTTGCCGTTTCGAATACCGACTTAGTCCCACAGCACAGGTGGAAAACTTTTTTGAGCAACCATGGAACGAAGCGTCGCCCCGGACACGGTGCGGTCGCAATTATCGTCGAAGACCAGAAATTCCTTGTGATTCGTCGCAGCAAGCTCGTGCGTGCACCTAATCTGCTGTGCTTTGCAGGCGGAACCATCGAGAAGGATGAATCGGCAGAAGAAGCTATCGTTCGCGAACTGCAAGAAGAATTGCATCTGGACGGAACCGCTGTTCGCCAAGTCTGGCAAAGCCGCACCAAGTGGGGCACGCTTTTGGAATGGGTATTAGTTGATCGCAATCCTGATTCGCAGCCGGTTGCCAACCCAGAAGAAGTCGCAGAGTTTATTTGGCTCGGCGGCAAAGAGCTACTTGCCCATCCCGACCTTCTGCCAAGTGTGCCCGATTTTTTCAAGGCTTGGGCAAATCAAGAGTTTGAGCTACCAGATTCCGCGGGCATGCCCTTGGCCGAATGGAACAATTTGTGAGACCAAGTTACCCCCAACACACAGTTGTGGTAACTTGTTGAACAGCGAAACTCTAGGCGTATCCTGTGTAGCCGTCAGATATCAAGCATCAGTAGGTGATGAGCGCCAAGTCCTTCGCTTTTTCGAGCCATTAACTTAGCGTCGAACATTCGTTCACTTCGGAGAAGCTGCCTTGAGTGACAAGTCCATCATAAGCCAGATTGCCAGTCTGATCCCTGGGTACGGCGGGTACCTTGAACAGGAAGAGCGTCGCAAGGACGATCGCGTGACGCGTGAATTCCTGGTCAGTCGCCTACGGCATTGCAAGTCGGATTTAGACAAGCGCGGCAAAGATGCAATTGGCAAAGGAGACTTAGACCTGCCAGCCAAGCTTGAACCGCTGCACACCCAAGTCGATCTAGCCCAGTCTCGATTGGCCTCCGCCGTTGAAGGCTATGCCGGCTGGTTCAACGACCGCAAAGTCGATGCCGATCTGCTTGGCGAAATCGCAGATTTGGACGCTGGTTTGATTTCGCTCGTGGATCAACTGGATAGCATGTCCGAAGATTGGGGCGACGAAACGGCAACGGAATACGCCGAGGCGCTTGAACAATTGCACGAACAAATTGATCGCCGAACCACACTACTGAAA
>JBCCEO010000978.1:0-2020 GCA_039030255.1 Planctomycetota bacterium
AGCAGTTATTGGTCTCCAACGTAAAAAAACTGGGGCTCAAGCGTCGCAAAGAATCCCCCAGATGCATCCCCTGCATTTCTAAGATTTCTAGTTTGTCGTCGCCAAAAATGTCACTTGGGATCTGCTCATGGTGAAAGAAGCAGCAAAGCTGAAGTAGCTTTCGGCTACCAATCGAATTTTCGTCCTCCAAGTTTTCATACTGGAGCTGAATCAAACGAGCCAATGATTCCTGTTCTCCACCCGCAATGCGCTCTAGTGCGACAAGCGGTTGACGCTCGAAACTGTCCCGGAGCGTCACACAATTCGTAATTGGTTCCGCCAATTCTGCTCCAAGCTGGCTGAGCACGTATGGGAAACCGTCTAGTTTCTCAATTAGGTACTCTGCCGCCTCCTTTTCTTTGGCCGCAGCAGCATCGCCGCCAGGGTCCGCGAAAAGCTCAGAGTTCTTCGACATTTGCGCGAGTAGCGTCCTAGATTGTTGATCAGTAAACTTATCAAGTTTTATTTTACACTCCGTTGGTAACTGAGCTTTCATGATTCCTGGAAAATCATCTTTCGATGTAACCAGCAACTTGCAGTCGGGTCTGCCAGCTCGCAGCAATTCCTTCACCAGGTCAGCGTCTTGCACATCGTCCAACACGAGTAGCTTGGCGTAGCGCATGGCCTTGCGTATTTTTTGCGCAAGGCTAAGGTTCTTATTCTCGATGCTGGCTGCAATCCATGGTGCACGCTTTGCAAATTCGATCAAATCCGATTTTGCCGTAGTATCCGTAGTGGCAGAAATCCAAACGATATTGCTGTCGTATTTTGCCTTTTCTTGGCATGCGTAGTAGATGGCGAGATCGCTCTTGCCCATGCCGCTTGCACCATGGAGCAAACATACAGCGTGCGAGTCGAGAGCACGAATTGCCTTCGCAAGCTCTGCACTCCGAATCTCTTCGACGAAAGTATCTCGGTTGTCTTCGTGCGGTAACCAGTATCGTTTGCTTGTAGCCTTCAGCATTGCTTGCACACGCTGCTCAGGTTCGCTTGAGTGCCAATGGATCAACTCCCCTTCAAGTAGCTCGTCTGCAATTTCGACCCCCTCGTCGAGCTGCACGACGACAAGTTTCGCTGACGGATACGAAACCCATTCCGATTGTTGCTGTGGCCAGTCCGAAGCAGATATCTTGCGATTGACGGGAATAAGGACGACTCGGCTATCATGTGCGGCCAAGGAACATTGTGTGGTGATCGTCTCCTTCGCCGGATCACCAGAGATCCGCTTTATGGTCAACTCCAGATCCTCAAGATCGTCATGAAGGCAGTAATCCAGCTCTTCTTTTTGTGCAGCGGTCAGCCCCCAGTCTGAAATGTACACGTCATAAGGAAAGAAATCTTCACTGCCCAGCGAAGGAGCGTCGTGTCGCACCTGTGTGCGAGTGTCTAGCCTTTGCAAACCGTGCAAGAATTCATTAATTCCACAACGTTGAAAAGGCTCCGGGTTCAAGCAGCGGATCGCCAGTTCGTAGAGATTCTTGTCAATTCTCATATGGCGATTAGGACGAATCTTGCCAGCCAAAATCGCTTCTTCCATAGCTTCTGGCGTCTCCGCGTTGATCGGAGGAGCCCCCAATAAAGCAAAGTAAAGCAATGCACCGAGCGAATAGACATCAGATGCTTCACCCGCAAAATGGCCGCGGATCTGTTCAGGCGAACGGAAGGCCATATCCAGTTGCTTGTGTTCAAACTGGTAGGGCAATGTCGACAGTACAGCAGCCAGTCCCATTCCGCAGATCTCAGGCTCCAGCGTTTCCTCATCCACATAGATGGAAGACGGAGCCAAGTGCAGGTGAAGTAAACCAGCGTAGTGCAGTTGCTGCACAGCGCGCAATAACTTCACAAAAAAGGCATTACAAGGTTTGTAGAATCCGACCTTCTCTCGCCACTCGAAGCTGGAGTAGATGAACCAGTCGTAGGGGCGGCGACGGATCGTTGTCTGCCAGAACCGTTCTGCCGCTTGGGCCTTCTTGAGCAGTGG
>JBCCEO010000979.1:0-1853 GCA_039030255.1 Planctomycetota bacterium
CCGGTGAATCCCGTCAAGTAGCGTACGTTGGACTCGTTGGTGATCAAAAATGCATCCGAGTCCTTCAGCATTTTGCGAAGTCTTTGTCGACGTTTTGAATGACTCACTCAATCTTCCTCCTGGTCTGATGCGAAGTTACTAAATGCCAATTGACTCGGGTTCGGTACTCTTCCAAACCAACTCTTTCGAACAACTTCTCTCAGAATCTATCCACATTTTTCTATCATTGAAAATGGGACCAAGTCTCCTCGGTCCCAATCTGCGGCTTAAAATTTTGAGATCCTGTTGGTGCCTCGTGCCGCACCAACTAATTCGACACGACCTAGGCATCTTTCTCTTCGAGTAGAGTTTTCACTATGGCCTCAAGATATCCGTAGCGATGCAGGCCAACTGCCGACATTCGAACTTTGCCCGTATGATCGATGAATAGTGTCGTAGGAAAGCCTCGGAAACCTGGCACTTGATCCTTGATTTCATCGGTGCCTGGCGCACACGGATAATTGATGCCGTTCTCTTCCATAAAACTCAGGACCGTTTCGGCCACTTTGTCCTTGGCCACACGCTCATAGTTCAACCCAATCATCTGAAATCCTTGGTCGCCATAAGTCTCTTGGAGCTTGACGAAGGATGGAATCTCGGCGCGGCAAGGAGGACACCATGTGCCCCAAATATCGACGATCAATACTTTGCCTTTTAGCTTTTCCAGGGACTGTTCCTCGCCATTGAAATCGGTGAGCGCGAAATCAAAGTCGAAGGTCTCGGCGCTGGCAAGTTGAGCCTTTGCTTCCTCAGCAGCTGCAGCAGCGATGATCTCATCCATCGACTCCATCATTTCCGTGAAGCGCTCGGTTTTGCGTAGAGCTGCAATATCAGTGTCTGTGTTCAGTAAGTTTTTGTCGTCGAAACCACATCGGATCGCTTCCTCTAATGCAGCTAGCCCTGACTCAACGTCACCTTTTAACGACAGTCCGCAAGCTTCTTTGTAGAACGCCAGTGCGCACATTTGGCTTGGGACTTCTGCACCCGCAGCCTTTGCTTTGCGAAGCACTTGGGCCGCTTGTGCCAAATAGTCGTAGCCAGACTCATCTCCGCTCTTCGCTAACTGCATACCGTGCTGTAGAGAAACGCCAGCAAGCTGCAATAATCCGTTTGCGTCATCCATCGACTGTGCAGCCATGTACGGTCCGCTCAAATTGCCTTCGGGTGCGGGCAAGTATTCAGCATCTGTTTCAGGCGAATTATCAGCAACAGCCGATTCCGCATCCGCACTCGAAGCACCTTCTGGTGCAACCGCATTTTCAGCCGTCTCGTTGTTCGCAGAGTCGCCACAGCCTACCAAAACAAGGCAACACACGACGCCCAGCAAACTTAGGGCCGACCAATTTTTCTTAGACATTCTCTATCCCCGTCTCTTCTCCAGGATTACCAGGAAAATTTTCCTGCAGAACGCGCCAGTCTAATGCGAATCTTAGTGTGGCTCAAGCAACTTGCGGTTTCCCCGGGGCGAAATCAGAATCTCTGCTCGTGACCACTTTGCGATCTGTTAATTATTGCGCAGTTCTCTCACAGGAGGATTGGTCGCTTGTGGGAACTCTGCATGAATACCGCCGCGATGCGTCCCCACAAATGACTAAATCACCTGGGACCAGCTTCATCCGTCTTAGAGTAGATTTTGCAAACCTAATGGCTTCTCGCTTCTCGCTTCTCAGGCGCTCCGCCGAAACGAAAAGCCTTGCGGCGCTCCGGCTGATCTAGCGATTGATTTCGCTTTCATCACCAGCCACTCGATACTGATCGATATCGCGCTTCGCGATCTTTTTTGCGGGTTGCGGTTGGCGATAAATCGATCCGCG
>JBCCEO010000980.1:0-1838 GCA_039030255.1 Planctomycetota bacterium
ACCATTCGGACCGCGCGAGCGCGGACCTCAGGAGAGTAGCGATTTGCCATTTTGCTTTTTGTCATAACCATCATCCTTACTTAAGTTGATGGTCTCCGACAGACCCGGGGCGATTCAGGCACCTATCTCGCACCAAGTCCCAGGTCCTCTCCGTTCGCTACCGACGTGAAACTCAGCATGCTCGACAAAGAAGGGACGCAAGCCGTTACATGTCGTCCAGCGCGCCGCAACGTCACGTTTTGAAGCTCGGTAGTAGAAAGTGATCTCAAACTCTGACCAATCATATGGCTCCATATTTTGCCACCACACTTGTGAAGCTCAGGCGATTACGTTTTTATCGTCATAGATTCGAATTCCCCACTCAAGTGTCTTTTCGCGACCACAGAATGAGATCAAGAGAATTGATTGATCTTCGTGCATACCGTTTAACGCTCGCGACCGCCGGCCGAATGCTGTGGAACATGACGCGCAGCCGCGTGATCAAATATGCGGGCCGCGCTATGCTCCGGGGATTAGAAGAGTTTCCGACTGAATCTGAGAGTGAGATTCGAACATTCTACGATGGGCCTCTCTTTGATCCCCTTGGAATCCGCAATGGGCTAGTACCCCAAGTCGGTATTCCAGCTTGCGGATTGCATCCAGCTTCATCTGAACTTTGCAGCAAGGAGCTCGTGGGCAGGACGCTGTTCTTTGACCTCGACGGAAGCCAGAGTTGCTTTGGAGACATTCTGCGTGCAGTAGATACCCCAGAAGAGAAGAGAGCCGATCCAAGGTTTCCAGTCTTCGGTTGGTCAGGAGATAGGATTTTAGGTGGATACCTGATCACGTCATCATACGTGACTGGACGAGTTGCAATGAGGTTCGAAAGCCAGATTGAGGACGGCTTCCTTCCCTTCCAGTTTTCGTTGGTTGCTCCGTTGTCCGGCACCGATGGGTTGCTGACGAGTCCATCAGGGTATGGGATGGCGACTAGAGCTAATATTGTTTCTAATGCTACAGTAAAGAGCAGCGGAAGACTGCAACTTCGTACAGGAAAGATATATGATTTTCACTTGAACTTACGCTTCTATAATACTGCAATATTCGCTCTCCTTGGTGAGAATCCAAAAATAAAGGCTCCCGACCTATTGTTTCCAGGAGCTCCGCAGGCCGGCCACGTCCTCGGGCATCTCTTGCATGACGAAATGGGCCTACACTTGGACATACATTCTTCGCAGTTTCTACCTTTAGGGCACGAGTTTGAGGGCGAGCCAGTCCGGATGCCACCTTCTCGACCGCCATTTGCAGAGGTCGATGGATTTTTGGCGCGCGGCACATCACTGCAACCATACATCCGAATCAAGGCATCGACCCATCGCGTCCCGAAGCGCAAAGCTCCATTTGTTTCGACCCAAGCAGGGCGGCATCTTGAAAATCAGGAAGTGCGAATGCTCTGCGTGCCGGGACCGACTTGCTTCGGAGATGATTTTTCGTTGGTTAGTGATCGGCTCGGTGGAGCAGCTCGGGGATGGAGTCCTTTGTTCGGTTCGATATCCGTACAGTTTGGAAGCAGAAGTAATGCTCGAATTCCGTACGTACTTAGCTTTCATGCAACCGCAGCCTATGCGAAACGGAAGCTAAGAAAGCTGTTATCGGTGTTGCCACCCGGCTCGCAACCAGGGCTTATAGGGATGCGTGGAACCCTGGAATTTCCACTGCAATCATTCGAGCAAGCGAATTTATCACTCAACAGCGATCCGCAAAAATACTCTATCGGCCATGCGTGGACCAATGAGATTGTTGAACCTTCTAAGAAAGTAAGATCTTCTGAAACCCATCAGATTGTTGTGAGATCGTTC
>JBCCEO010000981.1:0-1837 GCA_039030255.1 Planctomycetota bacterium
GAGGGTATCTAATTACTGCCTTTTTTTTATATCGAATCCAAAAAAACGGCCGGCTTGGTAGCTCGGATAGAGTCCGAAGCACAACGACCACGTTGCGACGTCTTTTGGAACAACGAAATCATGCACACTCTTGCTCTGGAAGAGCAGGGGATGCTGCGTGAGATTCCTTGGGCAATTCCGGCGAACTGGCCACTCGATCTTCGTAGCCCAAATGGGACTTGGGTTGGCATCGCGGCCCGAGCTCGCATCTTGATCGTCAATACTGAGCTTTTGCCGGACGAGGATCAGCGACCTACGTCCGTGATGGATTTGATTAATCCACAATGGAAAGACAATTGCGCCATCGCAGAACCGTTGTTTGGTACAACCAGCACCCATTTCGCAGTTATCGATAGTGAAATGGGCAAGGAGAAAGCAGCTGAGTTCTTCCTAGCCGTGAAGGAAAACGCTCAGGTCGTTTCGGGAAACAAGCAGGTCGCACAAATGGTTTCATCAGGTCAATGTGCATTCGGTTTGACCGATACCGACGACGCTCTGATCGAAATCGATAGTGGTCTACCAGTGGCCATCGTATTTCCAGACCAGGGCGAGGATCAGCCAGGAACGCTACGTATTCCAAACACGGTTTCTACCCTCAAAAACAGCCCCAATCCAAATGCCGCTGTGCTGCTGGCCAACTATTTGGCTTCGGAAGACATCGAAGGCAAGTTGGCAATGGGTGCCAGTGGACAGTTCCCCATTCGCCCAAACCACCCTCAGGAGTCTCGCGCTTTGAAAGGGCAGGAGGTGAAGTGGCGTCGCGTCGATTTTGCCAAGGCAGCTCAGCGCTGGCCCGAGTTAGCCAAAGAGCTCCGCATACTTTTCCGCGGCGGAAAATGACTGCCCGATTCTGATACAGCATTTCTGGGTTTGGCCTGGCAAAAACAACCGATAGTACTGTGATCGAATGCACTTGGAGCAAGACAGGTCGAGAGCCCTATCGGCACTCGTAGCTAAGTTGTTTCGCGTAATGCAACGACGAAAATTGCAGTTGCGTAAGGCGCCCCTAGACTCCGATTCCAGGCAATCCGGGAATGCGTTCTACCAAGTCTCGCAAGAGTAAGTCGGGCCCAAGCGTACCATCAACTCGAATCACATTCTTTTCCGAATCGTCCGGAGTTTCGGAGTCGGCTAGCTGCGAGTCGATCATTTCCGGGCCAAAGGGATGATTCGTTTCTTTTTGACGCTTCTCGGCCCGTCGTCGCAATTCTTCCGCTGGTACATCCATCCAAACAATCCAGAGATCGCCCATGCCGATTTGCTCGCCTAAATTGGTCAACATCGTGCGAAAAGACTTCTTCAGCGCGGAGCAGGTCAAAACGATTTCCATATGCTGCAGCGCCGCAAACAATAGTCCTCCGGCGATTGCACTGATCCACTCCGATTCGCGATATTCGTCGGTCATGGGGATATGTTCCTTGCGAGCCAATTCCATCACTCGATGCAAGTGGAACAGATCACCTTCGACAAAGTTGTAACGCAACATTCCCGCTGCATAGGCCGCAAATTGAGTCTTGCCAGTGCAAGCAGGTCCAGCGATGACGAGTTCCGTGCAAGGAACGGTGCCTGCAGAATACATTTTTCGTCGTGAATCCAGAATCAGATTGTCCAATAGCAATCCCGACTCGACTTTGGGATCATCACTCATGGCGATCACTTTCCTATGGGCACAACTTGGAGAATCTTGGACCAGCCATCAACTATAAATTGAAGCGTAACTTTCTTCCATCGGGCTTCACAACTTCCGCTGGCTTCCAACCAAAGTCGTTTTCAATTTCACGGCCCGCAGGAATCGTCA
>JBCCEO010000982.1:0-1804 GCA_039030255.1 Planctomycetota bacterium
TGCTTTTGTTGTTGAGACGTTGCGACTTGGATTTCAGGCGGACCGGGGGATTTGTGTTTCTTTCTTCTGGGATAGTTGCGGCTACTTTTGTTTTTGCGTCGGTAAGTGTCCAGCAAAGCGCCGCGTAGAAGGATGCGAAGTGTGCGGCGACGGCTTGCGGGGTGCAAGTAGTCACGAACCATTTTGCGAAACGAATCCAGCACGCCAGCGAAACTTATTCGCTCCAGAGCGATACCATGTGTGCTGAGCTCGACCGATGCGTACAAATTCATTGCCCAAAGAGAAAGCAGCGACCATTCTAGCTCGATCCTTGCATTGTCGCTGTTGCGACTGAGCAGCTTGCCACGCCGGAATGTTTGCTTCAAATGTCTGTGGTAAACCTCGATTGACCACCTCGCTGAGTAGATCTCGATCGCGGCTCGATCACTCAGACGCTTGCTGTCCAGTACGCTCGTGATCAGGTACACCGGGGCCTTGGCGTCTTGAATGACGATTAGACGGAAGACCAGTGGCGGAAGCTGCTTGCGTGTGATCTTGTCGGGCCACAGATAAACGATACCGTTTGATTCGCGTACGTAACCGAGTTTCTTCAACAAGCGAACATTGGAACCAACTCGCATGACGATCTGCGCACCTTGGGCAAGCATCTCCGCTGCCAGTTCATAGCCGACGAAACCGGCATCGGCTACGATCAGGCAATCCGCCGGAAGATCGCCCAGCATCAACCGTAGCTGCCCGCGTTCGCTGTCCCCCCGCCCACCGATTTGCCAGTTCCAAGGAAGGTAGAGGCGGACGACGAATAAAGTCGTCAGAAGAATCTGGGGGCCCGCCGATCGTTTGTCGGCTCCCTTGTTGCCCTTTTTCTTGCGTCGGTCGCGTGCAACTTTTTTGGAAGCATAGGCATCTTCATTGCTTTTCGTTAGCGGCACTGCAATATCGCTGCCGTCGACTCCCAGCACGACAAACCCGTGCATCTTCCAATGCTCTGGAAACGATTGGGCCATTCGCTTGCGAAACGCTACGGTGAGCACGCTTCGCATGTACTGCGTATGTCGACGAAGAACCTCTGCAAACGCCTGCCATGATGTCTCGGTCTTCGCATCTTCAAGCTGCAAGTGACGCGTAAGTCTCTGGGCGCATGCAAATCGCTCGGTCAACTTTGCTTCGGCGGACCAGGCCCACAACAATGCGGTCTTGGCCAGCCAGCGGAAGGTCCACGTGCAGCCATCTCGCAGTTCCCGATCGAATTGAACTCCTTTGAATAGCCATTGCAGCGATTCGTCGATGTAGGCAGAATTCGACCTTGAGTCTTGCAGCAACATTCCCGATTCCTTTCGGGCTGGATGTGATTCGTTTAGTTAGCACATCCGAAATCGCAAGAAGTCCAGCTTGCTGCAAGACTTCTTTCTTATCTATCAAATATCCTTAACGGCGTTGGATGCCGCCTATACCGTCGTTCACCAGCTCAAGAAACGCCGCAACAATTCGATGCCAGGTTCGGTGAGAAAACTCTCGGGGTGAAACTGCCATCCTTCGAGCTTAAATTCCTTGTGCCGTACGCCCATGATTTGCCTCTGCCCACCTGTATCAGTCCAGGCGGACACGATCAGATCGTCTGGCAGCGAATCGGGCTCGATCACCAGGCTGTGATAAATCCCCTTTGCCATCTAGTCGTTGTACAAAATCGCTTACCAAGCTTGAAACGACCTCTGAAGCCTGTCCTTCTGCTTCTTCCAGTTTCTCCGCATATTCTTCCGTCTCGCTCCATGCATTCCGCGCCTCGCGCCAGGCCAGCGCGACCCCA